>DATHXE010000400.1:0-26393 GCA_035459845.1 Tepidisphaeraceae bacterium
CATGCGTGCTCCTGAGCGTGGTTTTGACGTATCGCTTTACGCACGCAGAACCTATCCCACCTGCTCATCCCGTCGCATCCGACTTTGGTCGTACCCCGTCCGGCCGGTGTACGCGGCGGTTGAACGAAGGTTTAATTTCCCCTCAACGCCGGTGGCCGGTTATCTTCCGGATGCGAGGCGGATTTCGTACCACAACTCATCTGTCTGGAGGATCGCATGCGAAGCGTGAAGGTGTTCGTGTCGGCGGTGTGTATCGGGCTGGGGATCTCGGCGGCGGTCGCGCGGGCGGAGGACAAGAAGCCCACGCCCCCCGGACAGCCGACGCCCGAGCAGATGGAAAAGATGGTGAAGGCGGGCACGCCCGGCGAGCAGCACAAGAAGCTCGAGATGATGGCCGGGACGTTCGACGCGGTCGTCTCCTGCTACGGCCCGATGCAGATGCCGCCGAGCAAGGGCAGCACCAAGAACACGATGGTCATGGGCGGGCGGTGGCTGCAGAGCGAGTTCGCCGGCGAGATGATGGGCCAGAAGTTCACCGGCCACGGGATGATGGGCTACGACAACGTCGGGAAGAAGTACGTCGGCGCGTGGTTCGACTCGATGAGCACGCAGATGTCGGCCCTCGAGGGGACGGCCGACGCGGCGGGGACGATCACCGTCACGTCCGAGGGGATCGACCCGATGACCGACCAGAAGATGAAGATGAAAATGGTCTACACGATCCAGGACAAGGACAAGCACACGTTCACGATGTACATGCCGGGGCCGGACGGGAAGGAAGCCAAGATGATGGAGATCGTGTACACGCGGGCGAAGTGAGTTGTCAGTTGCTAGTGGGGAAACGAAAGCCCCCGGTGCGCAGGACGCGCGCCGGGGGTTTCGAGTTGGTGGGCATTGGGTGGGGGCAAGACGGGTTGCCACAGTCGCTAAGCCGCAAGCGGCGAGGTTACTCCGCGATGCGCAACTTCGGTGGCGGGACGCGCCGACTCGCGGCTTGGGCGCGGTGCAGGTCGACCTCGATTCGGCGGGCGATCGAGCGGTAGCGGGAGTCGTCGATCAACTCGCCGATGTGGGCGGCGAAGTCGGCGAGGTCCTCGACGGTGATGTCGGGCGGACCAGCGGGCGTTGGCGCGGCGGGAACTTCCTCGGGCGGGGTCGGGATCGCCAGGCGCAGTGGGCGACGCCGGCGGGCCGTCTCCTCGCGCGCGACCGATCCGCCGGTGAGCCGTTCGATGTTGTCGTTGGTCCGGGTCATCGTTCCTCCGTGGTCGATGGACTTGGGTTCGTGATCGTCGTCCGGCCCCCGACGCGGGCCGTCTTCCCGACCTGACACGGACACCGGGACGGTAGTTGGGACAGGCGTCGGCGGTCGGTCCGCGGCGGGGAGGTCGCGCGCCGATAACAGTGGCCGCGACTGCGGTGGCGTCTGGGAAAAGCCGCCGCGATTCGAAGTCGTGCGGCACGAAAGTTCGCACGCATTCGCGACGCGTCCGGCGGTCGATCGCATTCGACACCGCGGGACAGAGGCACAGAGTTGCGTGCGGCGATCTGATTGATATCGCCATCGCGTGGCCTCTGTGCCCCTGTGCCGCGGCGGGGGTGGCGGGTGTGTCCGGCGCGCCCGCGCTCCCCTGCGGGCTCGCCTCAAGCTCGCCCTCCGGGTCGCGGCTAAACGGGAGCGCGCTCGACGGGATTAGTCGAGCCCGCGGAAGCGCGTGGGGGGGACGCGGCGGCGCGACGTCTGGTCGCGCTCGAGGTCGATCGTCAGGCGGTCCGAGATCGCGCGGAACTGCGCGGCCTCGACGAGGTCCTCGATCTCGGCGGCGAAGGCCTCGAGTTCTTCGACGGTCAGCACGTCGCGCGGCTCGATCGGCGCGCAGTCGCGGAGGCCGACCTCGCGGGGTTCGGGGATCGAGACGCGGATCGTCTCGAACGACTTGTTGATCAGCGGGCGGGCGTGGTGCTTCTTCTGGCGACGCATGGCGGCCTCCTGTTCGCTCGGGTCACTCTCGTGGCGGGTACGACGAGGGAGGTAGTTCGAACTCCGTGCCAAGGCCCGAAATGACGCGCGTGTCCGATAATGGTCGGGCTCGCATTACGGGCAGGAGTTGAGCAGCATCCCGCACGGGCGAAGTGGCCGACACGGGGCGACAAGTGCGGGTGCGATGTCGGTGTCGGACGTGTGGACGGAGTGGGGTTACCAGGTGCGAGTTCTCACAGAGAGCGGAGCGATTGCGGGCGACCGTCGCGCGGCCGGGTCTGTCGTGAGGTTCGCACGGATCCGGGCGGCGCTTCGGGCGAAGCCCGTGCGCTCTGCCCCGGCGTGAAAGGAGAATCGGGATAAACGCCCGCGGGCCGGTCTTTCGACCGGCCCGCGTGAGTTGCGAATGGAGCTACAGGGATTCGAACCCTGAATTCCACCATGCCATGGTGGCGTGATCCCATTTCACTATAGCCCCGCTGTAAGGTTGTCCTCGCCGCCGGTTCTCCCGGCGTGAGGGGGAAGATTGTATGAGAACGGGTCGCGCTGTCAAGGCGGCCGTGGCACCGCGAAAACGGTCGTCGGACGCCCGAGCGACGACCGGAAAACGGTGGGCAGAGCCCACCCCACGGGGCGCTACGCCTTCACATACGGCGCGACCCCGTCGGGTGTGACAATCATCAGTTGCTCGGTCACCTGGTGGGGCATCCGGCGGTAGTCCTCGGCGACCTGGGGGGCCAGGCGGTGCACGGTTTCCGTGTCGTGGCGGAAGCAGAGGAGGATGTCGCGGTGGGGGATCGCGGCGATGAACGGGCTGTCGAGGTGCTCGCTCAGGCGGGCGTGTAACGTGGGCAACAAGAGGCGCGACGCGTCGTACCCGTCGCGCTGCGAGAGGACGACGAGGCTGATGCGGCCGTCCTCGTCCTGGGCGACGTTGGCGGCCATCTCCTCGCTGCGTTTGACGAGGTTCTGGATGGCCGTCTCGTGGATGTCTTCGACCGTCAGGTTCCACTCGTCGAAGTGGCTACGGGCGATGTAGGAGATCGTGCGGTCCGAGTCGATCGCGTAGGCGACGCGCAGGCCTTCGATGAGGGGCTGGCTGACGACGGATTCGTAGGCCTCGTCACAGAACTGGGCGGGGAGGATCATGGGCATGATCCGCTCGCGGAGGATGTCGAACGAGCCCTGTTCGTCGGGGTAGCCTTCGGACGCGCGGATCAGTTCGACGGCCCAGCGCTCGACGTGGTGGGTGATGTCGTCGGGGTCAAGGACGGCCATGCGGAACAGGTTTTCGAGGGACGCGAGATGCCCCGGCCCGCGCTCGCGCTTGGGCTTGATGCGGACGGCAAAATCGTCGTCGGCGGGCTCGATCTTCACGAGCGGGAACCGCTTGTGGACGATCTCGATGACCTGCGCGACGAACTGTTCGCGCGACGGGGTGGACATGCTGGGATGATAGTCGTCGGCGGTGGGGAAATCGAATTGCCATTGGCCAATGCGCATTGCCGATTGCCGATTGCCGATTGCCGATTGGTCCGCGCGCCGGGCCCTGGATCGCATTGCCACGCATGCCCGAGTCGAACGGGCCCTGAGGTCACTGCTAGATCCTTCGCTGCGCTCAGGATGACGGTGGCGCGGCTCCGCGCCACAATCGGCAATCGGCAATCGGCAATCGGCAATACATCCACCTTGCCCCCCCTTCCCCCCTGCCATACAACCGCCCGTTCCACGGAAGGAGAGTTATGTCGCAAATGATCAAGGTCGGGATCGTCGGGGCGGGGTGGCCGGGGAAGGCGCACGCGCGCGGGTACGTGGGGTCGGGCGGGTGGCGCATCCTGGCGGTCGCGGACCTGATCCCGGCGCGGCGCAAGGAGATGATCGACGAGTTCAAGATCGCGCGGGAGTACGCGGCGTTCGAAGAGTTGCTTGCGGATCGAGAGCTCGACGCGGTCAGCATTTGTTTGCCTAACTATTTGCACGCGGCGGCGACGATCGCGGCGCTCAAGGCGGGGAAGCACGTCGTGTGCGAGCGCCCGCCGGCGCTGTCCGTCGGCGAGGCCAAGCGGATCGACGCGGCGTCGCACAAGTACGGCAAGCAGGTCCTGTACGGCTTCCAGCGGCGGTTCGGCGGGAACGAGCTGGCGGCCAGGCAGGCGATCGACAAGGGGTACGCCGGGGCCGCGTATCATGCGCGGGCGTCGTGGACGCGGACGCGCGCGATCCCGATCGGGACGGGGTGGTATACCGATTCGGAAAAGTCCGGCGGCGGGGCGCTGATGGACCTGGGGTCGGCGATGCTCGATCTGGCGTGGTCGCTGCTGGGCGAGCCGGCGCCGGCGAGCGTTTACTGCGTCACGCACCGCCCGCTGCACCACCAGGGGCTGTTGTCGGACGTGCCGCGGTTCGACGTGGAGGAGGCGGCGTTTGCCGTCGCGCGGTTCGAGGGCGGGGCGACGCTCGAGCTCTCGGTCTCGTGGGCGCTCAATCAGTCGCCGGCGCAGAACGGCGTCGTCTGCCGCGTGCACGGGGACCAGGGCGCGGTCGAGGTGTACACGGCCAAGGGGAGCGTGATGCACCGCGGGTTCAACGCCAAGGGCGAGTCGAAGGAGATTCCGCTCAAGCTCCCCAAGCTGACGGGTCACGCGGCGATGATGCGGCACTTCCGGGAATGCGTGCTGGGCAAGGCGCGACCGGCGTGCGGGCCGCGTCAGGGCGTGGTTCTCATGCAGATGCTGGAGGCGATGTACAAGAGCGCGGACAGCGGGAAGAGCGTGGCGATCGCGGGCGGCCCGAAGATGCTTCCGGCGGCAACAGCGACGGCGGAAACGGAGTGATGGCCTGCAATCGAGCGCGCGGCCGGGACCGTCGCGCGCGTGGCCGGGACCCTGACCGTTGCGGCCGAAACCGCGGGGCGCGCGGCCGGGACCGCCTCGCGCGCGGCCGGGACCCTGACCGTCGCGGCCGCGCCCGGAGCGTCGGTCTAAGACTTTGGTATGATCGTGCGGGGGATCAATGACGGGGAATCGCTTGCCACGTGCTCCGGAGCAGCAAATTCGGCGCGCAATCGGCAATCGGCAACGGGCAATCCCCCCTCCCCTACCTCACCGCCTGCCCGTACACGTCCACGCACTCCCGGGCCGCGTCGGTCCACGTGCGCTTCCTTACGTCGAAGCTCCCGTGCTGGCGGAGCGTGCTCGCCAGGGGCGGGTGGCGCAGGACGGCGACGATCTTGTTCGCCATCTCGTTGATGTCCCAGAAGTCGACCTTCAGCGCGTGGTTCAGGACCTCGGAGACGCCGGACTGCTTGCTCACGATCACCGGCACGTCGTGGCTCATCGCCTCGAGCGGGGCGATGCCGAACGGCTCGCTGACGCTCGGCATCACGTACAGGTCCGCCATCTTGAACACGCGCTCGACGTCCGGGCCGCGCAGGAACCCGGTGAACAGCACCTTGTGCCCGATCCCCATCGCCGCGGCCATTTCAATAACCCGTCGGATCATGTCGCCGCTGCCGGCCATCACGAACTTCACATTGTCCATCACCTCGAGCACCTTTTTGGCCGCCGCCAGGAAGTACTCGGGCCCCTTCTGCATCGTGATGCGGCCGAGGAACAGGACGATCTTCTCGTCGGAGTGGATCTTGTACTTCTCCTCGTCGAAGTCGCCGTTGCCGTTGACCTCGACCGCGTTGTAGACCACCTCGACCTTGGACGGGTCGACGCCGTAGTGGTGCACGCAGATGTTCTTGGTGAGGATCGACACGGCGATCACCTTCATCGCCGCGTGCATGCCGCGCCGCTCGATGTCGTAGATCCGCGTGTCGACGTTGACGCCGGAGCGGTCGAACTCGGTCGAGTGCACGTGAACGACCAGCGGCACGCCCTTGGCGGCGCTGACGGCCATGCCGGCGGGGAAGGTCATCCAGTCGTGCGCGTGGACGACGTCGAACTGCTCGCCCCGCGCGACCTCGGTCGCCAGCGTCGCGTACCGCGAGATCTCGCCGAACATGTCGCCGCCGTAGTGGTCGCCCTTGCCCTCGCCGACGACGCCCGGCGTCTTAGTCGTCGCCAGGTCCGCCGTCGCCACCCCGCCCGCGGCGGCGGCCTCGGCGGTCATGCCCTTGGTGCGCCTGGCGCGCTCGGCGGCCATCTCGGCCTCGGGGCGCTCGTACGGGTCGCCCATGCGGGATGGGATCGCGCGGAAGCTGACGTGCTCGAACTCGTCCAGCCGGAACTCGGTCGCGGGGCCCGCCAGCGGGCTGCCCGGGCGCGGGCTCAGCAGTTTCACGTGCGTCGAGAACGGGCTGCTCACCGGGCGCGGCAGCACGAACAGGATTTCCGTCCCCAGGCCACTCATGGCCTTGGTCAGCCCGTAGCACGCCGTACCCAGGCCACCGCTGATGAACGGGGGAAATTCCCATCCGAGCATGAACACGCGCATAGATTCCGTCTCTCTTCGCTGCTGCTGCACTGCCCTTCAAGACTCAACGACCGAAACGCACCGCACCGAAACCCACGGCCTTTACTGGGCCGCCGATTCGCTCACCCGCGAATCACCCCCGGCTTGCCTAACACCTGCGCACCGCGTTTAGAAGTGCACCGCTCCGACGTCCGGTACCCGGCAACCGCATTCGCGCCGCGCGGATGGGCCTCGGCCATTGGACGTCCGGGCCATTGCCGACGTCACGCCACCCGCCCTGGTACTTGGCTCGTAAACCTACTGCGGACACGCAGTTGTCGCTGCAAACGGCCGACGACAAACGCACGCCGCTCACGCACTGATCGAAGGGAATGGCCTGCCGCCCAAAACTCACCGGCCGGCAAGACCACGCCCAAGGTATAGGTGCCGGATATCCGTTGTCAACTGCCCGGCTAACCCAAATGTTACATTTGTGCGCAAGCGTTTGTGGATTCGTCTTTCCCTTGCTCAATCAACGCGCACTTTGCATCGAAGGACGACCAATCGGACGCCCACATACAAACTCCGGTCCACTTGCGTGAGCTGCACCCCCAGTGGGGCGGTTCGCTTTCAGGCCCAAATTTGCCGCCGCCCGGCGGGCGTGGGTACATTGCCGCCGGTTACACCGTGGAACAGGCCGTCCCGCTCATTTTCAGTCGCGAGTCGCTCCCGCCCGCGCCGGGCTGGCTCGCCCGTGGGCTGGCCGCCGCCGTCTCGCTCGCCTGCCTGACCTTCCTGGTCATCGGCGCCCGGCTCACGCCCGCCAAGGGGGGCACCGGCACCCACGAGCAGCTCGGGATGCCGCCGTGCGCGTTTCTCGATCGCACCAACCTGCCCTGCCCGGCGTGCGGGTTCACCACCTCCGTCTCGCACTTCGCCCACGGCAACATCGCCGCGAGCGTCTACCTCCAGCCGATGGGGTTCGTCATCGCGCTGTTCTTCTGCGCGACCGTGTGGGTCGCCGGGTACGTCGCGGTCACGGGGCGGCCGGTGTACCGGTTGTTGGGGCGCCTGCCCGCGCGCGGTATCCTGATCGCCCTGCTCACCGTCGCGGTCGGCGCGTGGGCGTGGAAGACGTTCCTCCACCTGTCCCGCCGCGACCACTGGCCGCCCTAGTCCCTACCGCACGCCGCGCCGCGCTCGCAAGCACCCGCCCTGCCGCTTCGGATATTCCTGAGGTCCTCCCCGGCAGCCGCGCACACACCATCGAACTCACACCCCGGAGCCCGCACCATGACCCGACCCAACCGTTCCGTGGCCTGGCCCGCCGCCGGGCTGATCGCGCTGCTCGCGCTCGCCCTGTGGGGGTGCGCGGCGCTGGGCGTGATCGCCGCCAAGCTCCCTCAGCCCCCGGTCAAGGCTCGCTACGGCGGGCTGGCCGGGCAGCAGGTCGCCGTCGTCGTCTGGGTGGACCGGGCGACCGGGTTCGAGTACAACACGCTCCGGTCCGAGCTGACGCGGGAGATCGCGCGGAAGCTGAAGGCGGCGTCCCCGTCGGCCGAGGACCTCAAGGGGACGTACGTGATCGAGCCGACGCGGGTGCTCAAGTGGCAGCGCGACCACCCGGAGTACGAGGGCCGGTCGGTCAACGAGATCGCCCCGCTGATCGCCGCGTCGACGGGCGCGACGCGCGTCGTGTACGTCGAGCTCTCGAAGTTCACGACGCGCGACGTCCATTCCGACGCGCTGCTCAAGGGGCGCGCCGAGGTGATCGTCAAGGTCGCCGAGGTGACCGGCAAGCAGGCCCGCGAGGGGTACAGCGAGGTCGGGGTCGAGGCCCTGTTCCCCGAGAAGGCCCCCGAGGGCGTGCCGATCTCGCAGAGCATCAACATCGAGTACGTGTACGGCGGGCTGGTCAACGAGCTGACCAAGCAGGTGGCCGTCCGGTTCTTCGCGGTCAGCCCGGACGAGGGGTGACCGGGCGCGGTTTCCGTAAAACCCACGGAACAAGTTCCGTGGGCTTTCCCGATGATTTCGCGAGTACCGCGTGCGCCGGCGCGCGAGTGACCCTCTATAGAGCAAATCCCACATGGACACCCCCCGTCGCTCGTGTCGTCCCGCGGTCGCGGGTCTGATCGGCCTCGCCCTGTTCGCGGCGCTGTTCGGGTGCGCGCTGCCGGGCGTGATGGCGTACAAGTTCTTCCCGCCGATCGTGCCGGCGCGGTACACGCCGCCCAAGGACCAGCCGCTGGTCGTGCTGGTGGAGGCGGGGTACACGCCGGCCGCGTCGGTGCCCGAGGCCGAGGAACTGCTGCAGGCGCTGCACGCGGACCTGGACGCGCACAAGGTCGCGCCGATGATCGAGCTGGCGCGGGTGTACGACCTGCGCGACCGCGAGGGCCGGGGGTTCTCCAAGCTGTCGATCTCCGAGATCGGGCGGCGCGTCGGGGCCCGCCAGGTGATCTACGTGAACGTCGCGCACTGCGACCTGCACAGCGACCCCGGGACCGACGTGTACAAGCTCCGGCTGTCGGCCAAGGTGCGGGTGATCGACACGCAGACCGCGCAGACCCTCTGGCCCGACGCGGACGGCGGGGAGCCGTTCGAGTACGAGACCAAGCCGACCCGGGCGACGACCGACTCGAACCCGTCGACGATCAAGCGCGAGGCCCTGAAGCTGACGGGGAACGAGATCGCGCGGATGTTCTACCCGTGGACGGCCGAGACGATGAGCGAGGAGCATAGGGACATGCGGCTGAGATAAGGGCGGGAAACGTGAAACATGAAGACATGAAACATGAAGAGGGGACGGGGCGCACGGACGGCGGGCGTAGCGCGGGACCCCAGCCGCGGAGCGGCGACAAAGTAGCCCGGGGCGTGAGCCCCGGGTGCGAGGACGGGCGCGCGGGAAGCCCCGGAGGGGCGACAGACGACGGCGCGGTCGAGGGTGCCACCAGCTCGTGGAGTGGGCCCGCGCCGTCGCTTCGCGACGTCGCGGCGAATGCCGACGGGCTCCGATTCAGATCCTTTCGATCCACGAGCGCCCCTTCTTTCGCCCCTCCGGGGCTCTTTATGTTGCATCGCCCCTAAACCCAGGGCTCGCGCCCCGGGCTACTTTTTGCCGCCGCTCCGCGGCTCAATCCACGCGCGCTTCGACCCATTCGCACAGGCAGTGGTAGAGGAGCTTGTGCGCCTCCTGGATTCGCGCGGTCGACGTGTGGGGGATGACCAGGGGGATGTCGCAGAACTCGCGGGCGGCGCCGCCGTCGCGGCCGAGGAAGCCGACGGTGAGGAGGCCGGCGTCGCGGGCGGCCTTGAGGGCCTTGACGAGGTTGGGGCTGTTGCCGCTGGTGGTCATGGCGACGAACACGTCGCCGGGGTTGCCGAGCGCCTCGACCTGGCGGGTGAAGACGGTGTCGTACCCGAAGTCGTTGGCGGCGCAGGTGACGACGGCGGGGTCGCACAGGGCGATGGCGGCGAGGCCGCGGCGGTTCTTCTGGAAGCGGACGACGAGTTCCTCGGCGAAGTGGATCGCGTCGGCGGCGCTCCCGCCGTTGCCACCGATGAGGACCTTGCCGCGCGTCGCCCAGCAGTCGAGCATGGCCTGGCCGAGGCGCTCGAGGTCGGCGTGGAGGGCGCGGAGTCGGGGGAGGAGCACCGTCAGGTCGTCGATGGACCGGTTCAGGATCGACAGCATGTGCACGGGAATAACCCCCGGGCGTTTGATTGCAAGTTTCCGGTCGTCACGGGAGTAACGAGTAACGATTAATGCTTAATACCCCCGTTACGCATTAATCGTTAATCGTTACGCGCGATACCCCGAGGCGGTCATTGCTGATTAACCCCGTCGCGCTGGTACAGGTCGAGGTAGAAGATCAGCAGTTCCTTCTCGCCGACCTTGCGGGTCTTGGTGTGGTGGAAGTGGAACTTGTTGAACAGGTTGAGGGCGGGCTCGCGGTCGAGGTAGGTGTCGAACATGACCTTGACGTACCCGCGGTCGCGGCAGTAGCCGACGGCGGTCTCGACGAGTTTGTGGCCGATGCCGCGGCGGCGGTGGTCGGGGCGGACGCGGAGGCGGCGGATCTCGCCGACGCCCGGTTCGGCGGGCTGGACGCCGATCATGCCGACGATCTCGCCGGCCTCGTTGGCGGCGACGAAGAACTGCCCGCCCTCATCCGGCACGTAGGCGGTGGGGATGTCCTCGATGTCGAGGCCGGTGTCGTTGTCGGCGAGCTTGGGGGCGATCAGGCCGTCGACGTAGAGCGTCTTGCACGCCGCCGCGTCGCCCGCGCAGTACGGGCGGACGGAGAACACGATCGGGGTGTACGGCGCGTCGGCCATGGTCGGGGTCGATTGTAGCATCGCGTGAACCAACACAGTAGGGCCTTGGTTTGTTCCCACACGTCGAGGCGTGATTCCGCGGCCCGGCTATTCGTCCACGGAGATCGTCAGGTACTCGAGCAGGTCCGTTTCGGTGTCGAGGAGGGCGACGGTCTTGGTGGTGGCGCGGTGGAGGGCGCCGGGGTTGATGACGCGGGTTCGGCCGACGCGCTGGTCGCGGCGGACGTGGGTGTGGCCGTGGAAGAGGTAGTCGTAGCGGCCGGACTCGATCGCGTCGCCGAGCTTCGCGTGGTCGTCGCCGTGGGTGACGGCGATCGTCTTGCCGGCCAGTTCGAGGTCGGCGAAGGTGAGGTGGCAGGCGACGCCGATCGACTCGGCGTAGGCGGCGAGGGCCTGGCGGTCCCAGTCGCAGTTGCCGAAGACGAAGGCGGCGCGGAGGCCGGCGAGGGGGTCGAGCAGGCGCGGGGTGGTGACGTCGCCGCAGTGGATGAAGAACTCGGCCTTTCGGGCGAGCAGCGCGCGGACGGCCCGGCCGGTGATGGCGTAGCGGTCGTGGGTGTCGCTGAGGATGCCGAGGAGCATGGCGTAGGGGTCAAGTGTCCATGGTCAATTGTCAATTGTCAGGCGCCGATCATAGCCGCTCGGCGTGGGGGCCTGCGGTCGCGTGTGCGGCTCAATTCGTTGGGAGCGCCTACTGCCCGGCGTACCAGGGGACGGTGCGGATGGGCCGGGGCGGGGCGGTGCGGAAGCCGGCGGGGTCGTTGGCGGGGAAGGACCACGGGGTGAATGCTTGCGGGGCGCGGACGACGGTGACCGGCTGGGGCTGCAGCGGGTGCTGGGCGGAGGGCGCGGGATCCTCGGGGGCGCGGGTGGGGATGGGGACGCCGGTGCTGCGCAGGTGGAGGGCGCGGGCGAGGTCGGCGTGGGTCAGGATGCCGAGGAGCTCGCCGGTGGGGGTGGTGACGACGAGCCGGCCGGCGGTGTCGGGCTCGGCGGACATCTGCATGGCCGCGTCGATAGCGGTGGCGTCGGGGGCGATGGAGATGGCGGGGGCGTTTGCGGTCATGATCTGTCCGACGAGCAGGCGCGGGTCGGAGGTCTGGAGGCGGTCGAGGCTGACGCTGCCGACGAGTTGGCCGGCGGTGTCGACGACGGGGAACCCGCCGTGCTTGTGGAACTGGACGTACTGGGCGAGCGCGCCGACGGGGAGGTGTGCGGGGACGGCGTGGACGTCGGGGGTCATGAGGTCGCGGACGCGGAGTCCGTCGAGGGCGTCGGCGACGCGGGCGTAGTTGGCCTCGCGCGTGGCCGAGGTGAAGACGAACAGCGCGAGGAGGACGAACCACAAGTTCCAGTGTCCGACGCCGAGGCCGAGGCGGAGGTCGCCGCCGGCGAAGGAGATCATGCCCAGGCCGTAGGCGACCATGCCGACGGCGATGAGCTTGGCGACGCCCGCCGCGATGGCGGTGGCGCGGACCTGGGTCGTCCACAGCGCGAGGAGCGAGCGGAGGATGCGCCCGCCGTCCATGGGCATGGCGGGGATCAGGTTGAAGACGGCGAGCATGAGGTTGATCGTCGCGAGGAAGCCGCAGACCAGGCGCGGGACGGGCCAGGCGGGCCCGAGGAGCAGCGCGAGGCCGAAGAACGCGGCGGCGAGGACGAAGCTGACGAGGGGCCCGGCGATGGCGACGACGGCCTCGGCGCCGCGCTGTTTGGGCATCTCGCGGAACTCGGCGACGCCGCCGAGGAACCAGAGGGTGATTCGGCGGACCTCGACGCCGTAGCGGCGCGCGGCGAGGGAGTGACCGAGCTCGTGGAGGACGACGCAGGCGAACAGGCCGACGGCGGTGACCGTGCCGAGGAGCAGGCTCATGCCGAGCGAGAGCGACTCGTCCAGCAGGCCCAATCGGCTGGCGTAGGCGAACTGCCCGGCGGCCATCCAGACCATCAGCGGGAAGACGAACAGGAAGGAGATGTCGAGATAGAGGGGTATCCCGAAGAGTCGAAGGGGAATTTTGAAGGCGGTCTTGAACATGGTGTTGGGCTCAGAAGAAGCTTCGGATAGATCGTAGGAGGGCGATGAGCCGGGCCGGCGTTGGACGGTCGGGGTTTGTTTATAGGGCCGGGCGGGTGGTCATGGTTGCAAAGGTCGATACGAGAATGAGTTGGTGAGGATGAAGCAAAGTGGGGGCCGGAATGGAGGGGAGCGGCGCGGCGCGGGCGGGATGCGGGGGTGGTTTGGCGTCAAGAAACCGCGGGGCGGCGCGGGCGGTGTCGCAAGTCGTTATTATAGCTTGCGTTGACGTTTTCGAGCGATGTGGAAACCGACACCCTTTCGACGCCAAAGGGACCCCAAACCGACCCCCAGACGACCCCACAGCGACGCGGTTTCGGCCGAAACCCACCCCGGAACAACACCGGGTGCGTCGGATGGGGGTGAGACGCGATGGCACGGTTGGGCGGAGTGGTTGGCGCGCAGTCATCTACGGAGACTGGGGGTGTCACCGGGCGGTGGTGAGGGGCGCGCACGGGCATAGGATTAGAGACGTTGGGGTGGTGAGAATCTTCCGGATTGGGGGGGAGGAGGGGTGGCGCGCGGGTGGGGAGGGTGAACATCGAACATCGAACATCGAACATCGAACATCGAACATCGAGCATCGAGCATCCAACATCGAACATCGAACATCGAAAGGCACGTTTGCCTGGGTTCGACGTTGGAGGTTCGATGTTGAATGTTCGATGTTCGACTAACTCGCTACCGGCGCGGGGTGAGGGGCGGGAGGGCGAAGTCTTTTCGGATGGCGTTGGCGGCGGCCCAGAAGTGGGGGTCGGACTCGATGAGTTTGAGGACGGCGGTGGTGGAGACGCCGAGGTTGGTGGCGACGGCGGCGGGGTTGCCGGCGAGGGCTTGGAGGAGGTCGAGGATCAGGCCGGCGGCGGGTGCGTAGAACGCGTGGCGGTGGGACGCCTCGATGCGCGTTTCATGGCGAATGGAGAGGAACCAGTCGGGCGGCTCGAAGGTGGCGAGGTCGACGGGCTCGCGGACGTCGGCGGCGATCTTGTTGCGCATGCGGCGGACGGCGTGGAGCTTGTTCTCGGCGAGCGATCGGGCCTCGGTCGCGGTGACCATGATGCCGGTCGGGTCGTGGTGGAGGCGGACGGCGTTGGAGGTCTTGTTGCGCTTTTGACCGCCGGGGCCGGAGCCGCGGTAGTAGTCGGCGCGGCAGAGCGCGAGGAGGGCGGGGTCGGGGAGGAAGCGGGGGCTTTGCGTGGGGGCGACCATCCGCTGAATGATAGGTAGTCCGATCAAGCGCCTGCGGGTGGAGCGACGAGCGATTCGGCCCAGCGGGCGTCTTCGGGATGGAGCGGGGGTTGCGGAATCCTGGCGTAGACGTAATCCGCGTAGCCGGCAGCGTCGTAGACGCGGTGGAAGATCGCCTGAAGGTCGAGGTGCGCGTCCGGGTCGGGCGCCCGGAGGGGCACCGGGACGGTGGGGAGCGGGCCCCTGAGGCGGATCGGCCAGAGGGTGACAGCAGGGCGCTCGTCGGCGCGGGCGAGGACGACGCGGTAGTCGGCGTCGGGCTGGTGGGCGAGCGGCATCGGTTCGCCGGCGCGGAGGAGGTCGATCTCGATGAAGTGGACGTCGCTCCGGCGGACGTCGTTGCGCTTGGCGAGGTAGGCGGCGCGGTCGGGGCCGGCGAGTTTGTTCGTGCGGCTGAGCACTTCGATCACGGTGACGACCCGGCGGGACTGGCGGTCCATGATCTTGACGAACGGGACCTCGACGACGTCGACCGCGGGGGCGAACGCAGAACGGACGGCGGGCGTGGTGGTCATCGTTGCGGACGGGGCGGCCGTGCGCGGCGCTTCCTGTCGCCCCGACTCGGCGAGGTGGACGTCGGGTCGACCCAGCAGGCGCTCGTCCCCGCTGAGTTCGTGGATGTAGACGTTGACGTCGGTGTCGGCGAAGTAGTTCGGGCGGATCTGCGGGACCAGCGCGCGCTGGATCTCCACGATCAGGTTCTGGTGAAAGCCGTGGAAGACCGAATCGTGTTCGAGGTAGGGGTTCATCCCGGGGAATGGCGAGGGCATGGGCGCGTCTCCGTTCCCGACATTCTACACGGCGGTCGGCGCGTTTCTCGATTGGGAAATGCGCCATGATCGGAACCGACAGCCAGGCGTTGCGCTGCAGTCGACTGAGCGGGTGAAGTCCGCGACGCGCGGCAACGCCCCGTGCGGATTTTGTTATGGCGGGCGAAGGTCGGGTTCGTATACTGATGCCCTCACATCCGACGAGTTCTTTGCAAGGGAGCGACCATGGTCTCGAAGAAGACGACCGAGCGGATCACGGCGGCGGCGAAGCGATTGCTACCCATCCTCGAACAGCAGCGGACGCGGGACGTGTCGGAGGCGGACACGGTCACGTTGGTGAAGGATCTGCTCGCGGACATCTTCGGGTTCGACAAGTACGCGGAGCTTACGGGGGAGCACGCGATCCGCGGGACGTTCTGCGACCTGGCAGTGAAGCTGGACGACAAGGTCGTCGAACTGATCGAAGTCAAGGCGATCGGGATCGAGCTGAACGACCGACATGTGAAGCAGGCGATCGACTACGCGGCGAACCTCGGGATCGAGTGGGTCATCCTCACGAACGCGATCTCGTGGCGGCTTTATCACGTGATCTTCGCAAAGCCGATCGACAAGCAGCTGATTTCGGAAGTGGATCTGACGCAGGTTGACTATCGGAAGGAAGGGGAAGTCGCGCGGCTGTACCCGTTCACAAAGGAGGGGTTCAAGAAGGGTCTGCACGTCGACCTGAAGGACCGGCAGGACGCGACGAGCCGATTCCTGATCGCGGCGCTATTGACGCAGAACGACGCGGTGGTCGGGGCGATCCGGCGCGAGCTGCGGCGCGTGGTCGAGGTCAACGTCAGCGAGGACGAGATCCTGAAGGTCTTGCAGTCCGAGGTGATCAAGCGGGACGCGCTGGAGGGGCCGAGCGCGGACGACGCGGCGAAGCGGATCAACCGGTCGGAGGCGAAGAAGCTGCGGAGCGTGGAGAGGCCGGTGCCGGAGAATGTTGATATCCCCGCACCTTCTGGACCCGCGGTATCGGACGTGTCTGCGAACCCGTCGTGATGAGTTCGTGACCGGGCTCGTACTACAGGTGTGTCCACATTAGTGGGCACGATCACGGTACGACCGCGGGAAGGGTCGGAAAGGGTGAGCCGTCTCGCATGCCCCACTGAAGTGGGCAAGCCGGTGGGCGGTGGGATGAGACTTCGATTTTGCGCGTGACAGCGTGCACACTCGGCCCTATTATGTTCGGCGTAAGTTAGGACTCCGCCCACGGGCGATGCGGAGGGTGCTGAGGGCCGATGTTTCGCGTGAAATTCCGGCACGGGATTGAGGATTCGCCGGATGATGTTTTGATGTGAGGCCCCGGACTCCGCTTCGCCCGCGGGCGGTGGGTGATCGTGTTTGACTGCGCCGTCGGACGCGCTCGCCTTCGGGGTCGCTTGAAGCTCCCCCTTCGGGTCGCGGCTAAACGGGGTTGTGTGCAAACAGGGACGTGCCGGTCTCGCACCCCACTTTCAATGTCAGCGCCCCTCGTTCACAATCCGGTCATGGCTCGCGAGCGCATTATTTCCGCACAGTCGGCCGGGGAGGACGAGAACCGGTTCAATTACTCGCTCCGGCCGCAGCGGTTCGCGAATTACATCGGGCAGCCGACGCTGATCCGGCGGCTGAAGATCGCGGTGGACGCGGCGATGGGGCGGAAGGAGCCGGTGGAGCACGTGTTGTTGCACGGGCCGCCGGGGCTCGGCAAGACGACGCTGGCGCACGTGATCGCCAACGAGGTGGGGGCGAAGGTGCACGTGACGAGCGGGCCGGCGATGACCAAGGGGGCGGACCTGGTCGGCATCCTGCAGAAGCTCGGGCAGGGGGACGTGTTGTTCATCGACGAGATCCACCGACTGCCGGTGATCGTCGAGGAGTTCTTGTACAGCGCGATGGAGGACTTCAAGGTCGACGTGACGATCGACGCGGGGATGCACGCGCGGACGATCACGCTGCCGATCCCGCCGTTCACGCTGATCGGGGCGACGACGCGGATCGGGCTGTTGACCGGGCCGATGCGGAGTCGGTTCGGGATCGTCAACCACATCGAGTTTTACTCGCACGAGGCGCTGCACGAGATCCTGCGGCAGAACTGCGTGCTGATGAAGCTGGAATCGGAGGATGCGGCGCTGTGGGAGTTGTCGCGGCGGAGCCGGGGGACGCCGCGGATCGCGAACAGGCTCTTGCGGCGCGTGCGCGACTTCGCGGCGGTCGAGGGGAAGGAGCCGCACAAGGGGAAGATCACGCTGCTGACGACGAAGGAAGCGCTGGTGCTCGAGGGGATCGACGACAAGGGGCTGGACGAGCAGGACCGGACGTTTCTGCGGACGCTGATCGAGGTGTACGACGGCGGCCCGGCGGGGATCGAGGCGATCGCCGCGACGATGGGCGAGGAGACGGACACGCTGGTCGACGTGATGGAGCCGTACCTGCTGCAGAACGCGCTGGTCATGCGGACGCGGCAGGGCCGGCGGGCGACGAAGGCGGCGTACGATCATTTGGGACTGACGTGGTCGCCGCCGAAGGACGCGATGGGGAACGGGCCGACGTTTTTCGATGCGGATGAGGTGGCGTGACCCGGGGGGTCGCTGTTTCCGTCGGCGGTCTTTCGCGCGCTACGGGTGCGCGGCGATCGCGACGCCCCACGGCGACGTGCCGGCCGGGATCTTTCTGACGACGGTGAGCGCCCGGGCGTCGATCAGGGTGACGTCGTTCGACGGGCCGTTGGCGGTGACGAGCGTGCGGCCGTCGGGGGTGATGGCGATGCCCCACGGCCGCGGGCCGACGCCGGTGACGGTGCCGGCGATCGCGTCGGTGGCGGTGTCGATGGCGACGACGGCGCCGCCGCGGCCGGTGGTCGCGTAGGCGCGCGTGCCGTCGGGGGAGAGGACGATGCCCATGGGGCGGGCGTTCTCGCCGGTCAACTTGATCGACCGGACGACCGCGCCCCGGGCGACGTCGATCACGTCGACCGTACCGGCGGTCTCGCAGGTGACGTAGGCCTTGTCGCCGGCGGGCGTGAAGGCGATCGCCCGCGGGCGGACGGCGGTCTTGATCCTGGCCGTCACCGCGCAGGTCCGCGTATCGATCACGTGGATCTCGCTCTCGGTCTCGCACGTGACGTAGACGGCCTTGCCGGACGGGTGGGTCGTGACGCCCTCGGGCTCCATGCCGACGTCGACCTGGGCGAGGACCTTGCGCGAGGCGACGTCGACGACGGACGCCCGGTTTTCGTCCTCGTTGGAGATGTAGAGGAGGCGCTCGTCGGCGGAGAGGGAGAAGGACTCGGGGTCGGAGCCGCTGGCGATCTTGGCGGTGAGCCTGCGGGCGGCCAAGTCGATGACGCCGATGCCGTCGGCGTCCTTGTCGACGGGCGGGAGGCTGGCGGGGTTGCTGTTGGGCCCGGCGATGGGCGAGCCGCTGAGGGCGACGTAGGCGGTGCGGCCGTCGCGCGTGACGCGGATCCCGCGCGGGCGCTTGCCGACGGGGATGGTGGCGACGACCTTGCGCTCGGCCAGGTCGATCACGGAGACGTCGCCGGAGCGCTCGTTGGTGACGTAGGCGAGGGCGGCGGTCTGGGCGGGAGGGTCGTCATGCGCGGGGGGCGGGGCGGTGAGGGAGCAGCCGGTGAGGGGGAGGAGCGTGAGGAGGAAGAGCGTCCGCATAGCGGTTTCCTGGAGGGATTTGGTTGGCGTGAGGAGTAACGATTAACGATTAATGCTTGAGCAGACCAAGCCCCCTTAAGCATTAATCGTTAATCGTTACTTCAACGTGTACAGGTATGCCGCGACGTCCCTGGCCTGCGGGTCGGTCAGGCGCAGGTTCGACATCGCGGTTTTCGGGTCGACGGCGGGCGGGTCCTTGAGCCAGGCGATCAGGTTGTCGGGCGTGTTGCGGACGACGCCGGCGAGGTAGTGGCGGCCGGCGACGTGGGTGAGGGGCGGGCCGACGAGGCCGGCGGCGTCGTCGATGCCGGGGATGGTGTGGCAGGCGCCGCAGCCGACGGCGGCGATGGTGGCGGCGCCGCGGTCGGGGTCGCCGCCGGTGACGCGGGCGGCCGTCGCGCGGATGCGCCCGCGCTCGGCCCAGTGACCGTAGGCGGCGGAGAGGCCGACGAAGCCGACGCCGATCGCGGTCGCGGCGATCGAGAGGACGGCGAGGTAGCTGCGGAAGAGTTTGTTGGGAGGTGACATGAGGTGATCCTTCATCGTGCGGGGGCGATTCGGGGCGTCGTCTCAGGCTCCGCCTCCGGCTTGGAGGGGCGGGGGTGGGGAGGTCGCGGTCGGCTGCCATCGGGCGACGCGGCGGTCGGACTCGCGGAGCCAGGCGGCGAACAGGATCAGGCCGGCGACGGTGCAGGCGGGGATCCACATGATCACGCCGCCGACCTGCTGGTCGTCGAGCGGGGCCCAGCCGAAGCGCGGGGCGGTCTGGAGGTACGTCGGGTAAAGGACGGCCGAGGCGTAGGTGATGAGGACGCCGAGGAGGCCGGAGTGGACGGCGGTGGTGAAGAGGTAGAGGACGGCGGCGCCGTAGGCGGCGCGGTTGCGGCCGCCGTCGATCACGGCCCACCAAAAGAGGAGGGCGGAGGCGAAGAACGAGACGTGCTGGAGGGCGTGGACGGTGCGGTCGTGGAGGACGGCGTCCATGAGGGGTGGCGCGTGCCAGACCCAGAGGACGGCGGCGTGGACGGCCCATGCGGTGAGCGGGCGGGTAATCGTGTGCCAGGTTGTGCGCCAGGCGGGGCGGGCGGCGGCGCGCGCGAGCCGGCCGGCCCAGCGGCGGGGGAGCGCGCTGAGGAAGGCGACCACCGGGCGCCCGAGGACGAGCAGCGGGGCGGCGACGAGCATGAGCAGCTCGTGCTGGATCATGTGGGCGAAGAAGAGCATTTCGCCGAGCGGGTGGAGCGGGGAGACCAGGGCGACGACGAGGGTGAGCCAGCCGGTGGCGAAGGCGCCGGCCTCCCAGGCGTGGAGGCCGCGGCCGGCGCCGACCGAGCGCCAGATGTGTGCGGCGCCGGCGGCGTAGAGGACGGCCGAGCAGGCGAGGGCGGTGACGGTGACGGGGTCGAAGACCCAGGTGCGCCAGTAGTCGGGCGGGGGCGGCGCCTGGGCGGGGTGTCCGGCGCTCGCGGTCGGCGGCGCGTCGTGGTGCTCGCCGCCGTGGGCGAGGGCGGTGGGGGCGTGGAGGGTGAGGAGTAGCAGGACAGTAGCGAGTGCCCCGTGGCATGGGTACCCCCCGCAGGGCGATACCCGTGATCGACGCGCTGACCGCGCGAGACGCGCTCCCCTGCGGGCGGCGCTGTCGCTTGCCCTTCGGGTCGCGGCTAAACGTGGGACACGGGAGGCGGGTCGGGGCATCGGGTCAGTCCCACATCGGGTCGAGCATGAACAGGGCGAGCCAGGCGTTGGCGATGATCAGGGCGAAGAGGGCGCCGGACATGATGCCCATGACGGCGAGGAAGCGGGTGCGGCCGATGGGGCCGCCCTCTTCGCTCTTCGGCCAGCCGCGGCCGGCGCGGCGCCAGTCGACCCACGCGATCAGGCCGCAGGCGAGGGCGGTGGCCAGGAACACGGCGGACGCGACGTGGAGCGTGACGTACCAGGGCCAGCTCTCGCGGGCCCGCTCGACGGCGGCGTAGCACGCGATCAGGTGGAACAGCCACGCGAGCGGCGGGCCGAGCAGGCCGACCCACAGGCGGTACGGGCGCACGCCGGCGGCGGGCGGGTCGGGGTGGGACGGGGTGACGACGACGGTGGACATTCGCAGGCCTCCCTCACGTCATTCGCGGGTACAGGAAGACGACGGCGTAGATGACGACCCCGGTCGCGGCGACCCAGTACCAGTAGCCCCCGGCCAGGGTGACGTCGAGCGCGTGCTTGTCGTCGAGCCCGTGGCGGAGGACCCAGACGAGCATCAGGCCGAACTCGATGATGCCGGCGATCAGGTAGATCATGAACATGACGGCGATCGTCCAGACGACCGACCCGTAGGCGTTCTCGTCCCACCGGAAGTCCAGGGCGCGCATCTCGAGTGCGGTGAGGACGATCGAGGCGGCGGCGACCGCGGTCATGAGGGCGAGGCCGGCGGCGGTGCGGCGGGTGTCGAGCGCGCGGGCGCGCGTGTCGGCCCAGTACATCGGGAGGGCGCTGACGGCCAGGAGCACGGCGTTGGCGGTCGCGGCCCAGAGGGACGGCGCCTGGTCGAACAGCGCCGGCCCGCGGTCGACGCGCGGCGGGGGCCACTGGCCGAAGTTCCGGCGGACGTAGAAGTAGACGACGAGCAGGATGACGATCGTCGTCGTCTCGATGCAGACCAGGAGCAGGTTGCCCCACCAGAGCGGGGCGCGCGCGTCCATCGCGTTGTCCGGGAGGGTCGAGACGTCGAGCGTATATTGGGGTGCGTCGTGTGCCATAACCGTCTCGTCCGCCGCTTGCGGCTTAGCGACCGCGAGTTTCTCTCCGCTCAGTCCTTCGTCAGCGGCCCGCCGCCCTCCTGGCCCTTGCGCCCGCCGGACGCCCAGAACCACCCGCACAGGGCGACGGCGACGCCGACCGCGGAGTAGACGGCGCCGGCGGGATGGAACATGCCGCCGGTGATCAGCGCGGTCGCGGTTGGGATCGCCAGGGCCAGGGGCCAGAGGGAGTTGCCGGCGACGGCGTAGCGGTGGTCCGGGGCGGCGTCCATCAGGGTGGTGCAGAGGAGCTCGCGCTTGTCGGTGGAGAGGCCGGTGATGACGGGCGCATCCGGCGGGTTTTCCCACACGGGCTCGCGGCCGTGACAGGTCGGGGGGTAGGCGAAGTTGTAGCTCGCGGGGGGCGACGCGGCGGCCCACTCGAGCGTGCCGGCGCCCCACGGGTTCGGGCCGGCGCGCGGGCCGCGCTTGAGGCTGACGAGTAGGTTGGTCGCAAACGTGAGCACGCCCAGCCCGAGCGTGAACGCGCCGACCGTGGAGAGGAGGTTCAGGTACCCCCACCCGGTCTCGGCGCCGTACGTGTAGATGCGGCGGGGCATGCCGTGGAAGCCGAGGTGGTGCTGGGGGTAGAAGGTCATGTGGAAGCCGGCGAAGAGGAGCCAGAAGCTGACGCGGCCCCATCCCTCGCTGGCCATCCGCCCGGTGAACTTGGGGAACCAGAAGTAGATCGCGCCGATGAGGGGGAAGATCGCCCCGCCGATCAGGACGTAGTGAAGGTGGGCGACGACGAAGAACGTGTCGTGGACCTGGGTGTCGATCGAGACCGACGCGAGCATGACGCCGGTCAGGCCACCGATGACGAAGGTGGCGAAGAACCCGAGGACGAACAAGAGGGGCGTGCGGACGTGGACGCGGCGGGCGAGCCAGAACGTGGCGGTCCAGCAGAAGATCTGCACGCCGCTGGGAATGACGATCATCATGCTGGCGGCGGTAAACATGCCCTGCCCGAGGTCGGGGATCGGGGTGACGAACATGTGATGCACCCACACGCCGAACCCGATGAACCCGATCGCGATGATCGACAGGACGAGGGGGGTGTAGCCGAAGACGGGGCGGCGGCAGAACGCCGCGACGATGCTCGAGATGAACCCGGTCGCGGGGATGAAGATGATGTACACGTCGGGGTGGCCGAAGAACCAGAACAGGTGTTGCCAGAGGATCGCGTCGCCCCCCTCGGCGACGTTGAAGAAGTGGGTGCCGACGTTGGTCAGCCGGTCGAGCGTGAGGAGCGTGCTCCCCAGCGCGACCGCGGGCATCGCGAAGATGACCATGAACCCGGTGACGAGCTGCGTCCAGACGAACAGCGGCATCCGCCCGAGCGACATGCCCGGGGCGCGGAGCTTGAGGATCGTGACGATGATGTCGACGGCGAGCGCCATCGAGGCGATCTCGACGAGCGTGATCATCTGCGACCACAGGTCCACCCGCTTGCCCGGCGAGTATTCAGGGCCGGACAACGGGACGTACCCGAACCACCCCATGTCCGGGCCGATGTTCATGGCGAGCCCGCCGAACAGCAGGATGCCGGATGCGAGGAACGTCCAGTACGCGTACGCCATCAATCGCGGGAACGCGACGTTCCGCGCCCCGACCATCAGCGGCACGAGGTACAGCCCCATCCCCTCCATCACCGGCACGGCGAACAGGAACATCATCGCCGACCCGTGCGTCGTGAAGAGCTGGTTGTACAAATCGGGGTTGACCAGCGTGTTACCGGGTTTGGCGAGTTGAAGCCGCATGACCAGCGCGAGCACGCCGGCGAGCGCGAAGAAGACGAACGCGGTCACGATGAACCGGAGGCCGACGTCCTTGTGGTTGGTGGAGGCGAGCCTCCCGAGGACGCCGGGCCGGCGGCGCCAGACGCGCTCGAGTTGCTCGTGGAGGGAGTCGTCGGACGTGGCCGAGGCGCGCGCCGACCGTTCGGGCGCGTCTGACCTGGTCGAGATTTCTTCAATCGCGGTCGTCACGGGGTCGCTTTCGGTGTTCAATACCGATCCACATTGTCGTGAAACGGGGCGGAAGACTCGGTCACTGAGGTGACCAAGCCTCGCTCACTTCAGGCTTTGCAGGTAATCCAGCAACGCGTGCAGGTCCTCGGGCGCGAAGTTGTGCTGGGGCATGCGGGTGCCGGGCTTGATCGACTGCGGGTCGATGACCCAGCCGCCCAGGTGTCCGCGCGTGTCGCGGGACGGGGCCGCGTCGCCCGCCACATTCCCGCTCAAACTTCGCACGAACGCCGCGATCTGCCGGACCTGGAATTCCGGGATCCGCCCCCCGAACGCCGGCATTCCGCCCGGGCGGCCCTTGACGATCGTCTCGACGATTTGTTCGGCTTTCCCACCGTAGATCCACCCGTCGTCCATCAGGGCTGGGCCCATGCCGCCCCCGCCGTTCGCGTGGCACCCGCGGCAGTTGTACGCCGAGTACAGCCGCTTTCCCTCCGACAGCGCGTACGCGTTGCGCTCGTTCTTCTGGTTCACCAGCGGCCGCGGCGCCAGCGCGGTGCGCACCAGGTGCGACGGGTCTTCGGCGTGCGGGCCGGGGTACAGGCCGCTCGTCCGCGTGGCCAGCGAGGGCTCGGCGTCGGACGGGTCGACCCGCAGCTCGCAGTCCTCGCGCTCGCACGCGAGCGGGCCGGCCAGCGCGGCCGCCACCAGCGCGGCCGCGATATCCACGTCCCCTTTCGCCACCGCCTCGATGATCCGCGCCGGCGGTTCTCCGTCGTGTAATCCCCGGACACCGTGAACCCCACCCAATTGGCCGACAAACCGCGACGCCCGAGCGCGAGCGCCGGCGGGGTGTTCGTCCCCTCGTCCCCGACCAGCGGGACGCCGATCTTCATGGCCGGTAACCGCGGGTCGTCGAACGAGGAGAGGCCGGACAGCTTCTGGTCCTTGCGAGTCACGAACACGTAGGTGGAGCAGTAGTACGGCGCCGTCGTCAGCGCCTTGTCGAACCCGGCCGGGACCGCCAGCACCAGGTCCGCCTCGGCGGGCGTGGCGGAAGAATACGCGGTGCTGGGCGCGCCAGGCGTACTCGATGTCGGCGTTCATCTCGCGGGCGATCAGTTTGGCGATCTGGTTTTCGAAGCCTTCGAGCTTGCGGTTGGTGAAGGGCAAATTGTTCGGGTCGGCGGCGATGCGCAGCACGCGCCTGGGCGACGCCGACACACCAGCGGCGTTCGGTTGATTCGGCTTCGCACAGGACGTGGCGTCCCACGAGCAGGACGGCAACGCACGTGGCACGGGCTACCAACCCGTGCAGAGCGGGATATGGGAGCGCGCGGCACAGACTCACGGGCTGGTAGCCCGTGCCACGGTGCGCCCGCGCCGCGCCGATGATGTCCTGATCGATGCCGGTCATGGGAGTCCGAACACGTAGAGTGTCCCGCCCGGCTTCGTGCGGGCGGGGAGGTCCTTCATCGCGTTGACGAACCCGAGGGCGGCCGACCGGTCGCGCGGGTCGAGCTGGGCCGAGACGATCGCGCCGGCCCACCCGCCGACGCCCGACAGGATCGCGACGTACTGCTTCCCGTCCGGACCCGTGAACGTGGTCGGCTGGCCGATGATGCCGGAGTCGGTTTGGTGCTCCCACAGGACCTGGCCGGTCCGCGCGTGGATCGCCTTGAACGTGCCGGTCATCGTCCCGTAGAACGCGACGTCGCCGGCCGTGACCATCGTCCCGCTCCAGACGGGGAAGTCTTCCTTGATCTCCCAGACCTTCTTCCTGGCGACCGGGTCCCACGCCATGTAGACGCCGCGGTGCCTGCCCTGGCCGGCGTAGAATTTGGTGTTGGCGCCGACGTACGGCGTGCCGGCGATGTAGTTGGCCTCGACGCCCTCGTGGTCCATCGCCATGTTCTGGTGGGGCAGGTAGAACCAGCCGGTGTTGTGCGAGAACGCGCCGGGCTGCCAGTCCTTCGCGCCCGGCGCGAACGGCTGGATGTCGCGAATCACCTTCCCCATTTGCGGCTCTTTCTCGGGGCGGTGGATCAGCTTGCCGGTCTCGATGTCGACCTCCACTGTGGTCGTGTTGCGCGTGAACTGGTCGGCCGAGATCACCTGCCCGGTCGCGCGGTCCAGCACGTACAGGTAGCCGTTGCGGTCGGGGTGCATCAGCACTTTTCGCTTGGGCGACGATCGGCGCCATCGTCATGGTCTCGCCGCGGTTGATCTCGCCCAGCTTGGTCTTCCAGAGCTCCTTGCCGGTCTCGGCGTCGACGCAGACCGTGTGGGCGTCGAGCGTGTTGTAGACGATCTTGCCGTCGGCGTAGGCGCACCCGCGGTTGACGTAGTCGCAGCAGGCCACGCCCTTGGCGGCCGGCGCGGGCTTGGGGTCGTAGACCCACTTGACCTTGCCGCTGGGGCCGGGGTCGTTCAGGTCGAGCGCGTAGAGGCGGTTGGGGAACGGGGTGACGACGTAGAGCGTGGAGCCGACGACGAGCGGGGCGGCCTCCTGCCCGCGGTAGACGCCGGTGTCGAACTTCCACGCGAGTTTGAGCGACCTGGCGTTGTCGGCGGTGATCTGCTTGAGCGGGCTGAAGCGCGTGTTCTGGTAGTCGCGCGCGGGCATCGTCCACTGACCGTCCGCGACGGGGGCGGGGGCGGCGGGATCGGCCGCCAGTGCCGCGGACCCGCTCGCCAGCGCGATCAGCGCCGCAAGGGCGATCCGGATGCCGCGCGTGAGCGCGGACCCTGCGCTTGCCGTGAATGTGTTCATCGGCCGCACCTTTCTGCCGGGCCTTGCCTGCACCTTCCGGCGACCCCCGCGACATCCATTGTGCCGGCTCCGCCGAATCCAATGACGTGTTCCCACCGTACGATGGCGACCCTATGTCGAGGGCGGCCGGTGCGGCAACGGTCCATTTGATCCCTCAGGAAATGCCTTATGCGGGGGGAGACGAGCAGCGCGATCAGCCACCCGGCGAAGATCGCCCGCCAGACGACGGCCCAGAACTCGTGGCGCATGCCCTCGTGGCCGATCGCGACGAACTCGGCCCGACGGACGGCTCCAACGCCGGCGCGTGGACGAGCACCGCCGCGATCGCCGACGCGCCGGCGCGTATGAAGCCTCCGA
>DATHXE010000401.1:0-2329 GCA_035459845.1 Tepidisphaeraceae bacterium
GCGGCGAGCGCGACGAGCTCGCCGGAGCGGGCGTGGTCGAGGTGGAGTTCGCGCTCGCCGGCGCCGTCGAGGATGCGGGCGACGCCGGGCGTGTTTTCGAGGACCGTGCGGACGCGGTCGACGTCGGCGGGGTCGCGGACGTAGACGTGGGCGATCTGATGATCGGCGACCGCGAACGCGCGGCTGGCGCCGGCGTCGAGGATCTCGCGACCGAGCTCGACGCGCGTCGCGAGCAGGCCGGATTTGCGAAGCGCGCGGTTGAGGTGCACCGGGCGAGAGACCGGAGTGATGCCGTACTCGGAGAGGACCAATACGCGCGCGTTACGCGACCGGTAGTGATCGATCAGCTTGCCGCACTCGCCGTCCAGGTCGCGCAGATCAATTGCGAGTTGCGTGTTGCGAGTTGCGAGCGGTGTGCCCGGGCCCTCCTTCTGCAGGACGTAGTCGAGGTGCGGGAGGTAGATCAGGGTCAGTGTCGGGTCGTGTTGTTTGTCGACCTCGAGTGACGCATCGGCGATCCACCGCGTCGCCTTGATGCTGGTCGCCGGGCCCCAGAAGTTGAAGAGCGGGAACGTGCCGAGCTTCTGCTGCAACTCGTCACGAAGCGAGGCGGGGTGGCTGTAGACGTCCGGCAGTTTCCGCCCGTCGGCGGGGTACATCGGCCGCGGGGTGACCGAGTAATCGGCCGTGCCGTACATGTTGTACCACCAGAACATGTTGCAGCAGGTGAAGGCGGGGTCGCGGCGCCTGCCGGCGTCCCAGACCTTTTCGCCGCTCACCAGCGCGTTCGACTGGAGCCAGAAGCGGACCTCGCTCGTGTCGCGGAAGTACCACCCGTTGGCGACCGCGCCGTGGTCACTCGGCCAGAGCCCGGTGAGGTAGGTGGACTGGACGGTGGTGGTGACGGCGGGGAGGACGGGATCGATCGCGCGCCAGCCGTTCGATGTGCGGAGCGCGTGCAGGCGCGGGGTGTGCTCGGCCGAGATCAGATTGGCGGACAGGCCGACGGCGTTGATGACGACGGTCTTGTGCATCGGTCGGCATCAATAGCCGACGGGCGCGGCAACGCAAGCCGTGGCACGGGCTACTGGACTCGTTTAACTCGATTGACGACCGCGTCGGTGGCGTGTTCACTCGACTTCGCGGGTCGCCACCACCTGCAGCAGCGCCCCCGCCGGGTCCGCCGCCGCCGCGCCGGGTCGGGCGTCCGCGCCAGCGAACGCCTTGAGCGCCGCCAGCGGCACCGCCGGTAGCCGGGCCTTGTCCGCGTCGCGCGGGGCCACGCACACGCCGACCACCTGTTTGCCGACCAGCACCGGCGACCCCGCCAGCCGCGGGTGCTGCGCCAGCGATACGGACCACGGCACCCCGCCCTTTGGCGGCGCACCGGTCCCGCCCAACAACTGGGGCACCGGGTTGAACAAGTCGACCACCGGGTACGCCGCGCACGTCACCGCGCCGCCGGCAAACGCGTCGGCCAGCGCCACCGGCACGAGCGTGCGCCCCTCGACCTTCAGCAGCGCCAGCCCGGCCACGTCGTCCTTGCGAACGAGCGTGGCCTTGAGCGTCTGCCCGTCCGGGGCCTGGAGTTGGATCGCCGCCCGCTCGTCGACCGCGCTGGCGACCGTGATGACGTGGGTCGGCGAGACCGCGAACGCCGCCGCGTATTGCGTCACGCGGCGCTTCGCGGGCCGCACCGGCTCGACCGCCGCCGGCACGGTGGGGGCCACGGCGACCGTCGCGGCCGCGCCCGTTCCCGCGGGTTTCACCGGCGGGGTCACGGGCTTCACCGGCGTCGCGTGCCTGGCGACCCCCGTCGCGACCGCCGTGGGCGGGTTCACCGCCGGGGCCTTCACGTCGTCGAGCGCGACCGCCGTCAGCTCCGGGAACGCCGGCCGCTCGACCGCGCCGACCGTCTTTTCCAGTTCCTTTTTCGCCGCCTCCACCGCCGCCTGCGCCGCGGTCAGGTTGGCCCGCGCGGTCAACAAATATTGGTTTTGCAATCCCTCGCCGCGCCGCGCCAGGTCCTCCTGCCGGACCACTTCCGCCTGGGCGGCGATCACCGCCTCCTCGGCCAGCGCGACCTTGTCCGCCTGCGCCCCGATCGCCTTCTCCGAGCTCGCGAACGCCAGCGCCTTCTCGTCGGCCTCCGCGGCGGGGTACCACTTGGCGCCGAAGCGCTTCTGCCCCGGCTTGGCCGACTCGAGCCGCTTGTTGGCGATCTCGTAATACACCAGCGAATCGGCGTAGAACCGGTTCCTCCGCTCCGACGCCGACGCCCGCGCCAGCGCCGCCCCCAGCGCGTTGAGCACCGGCTCGTCGAGTTCCG
>DATHXE010000402.1:0-2300 GCA_035459845.1 Tepidisphaeraceae bacterium
CGCAACGGCAACGTGCGGATCATGCGCGTCGGCCCGGGCGGGAATGTCCAGGTGCAGGTGAACGCGGTCGCCGGCGGGGCCGGGCACGCGATGGCGATCAGCCGGTCGGACGTCAACGGCGTGACGACGGTGAAGGCGCAGGAGAACGACCGCACCGTGAAGATCGTCGAGTCGGCCGACAAGGGCATCGAGATGTCCGTGACCGAGCCGGGCAAGGACGGCAAGCCCGAGACGAAGGAGTACAAGGCCAAGGACGCCGACGAGTTGAAGAAGGACCACCCCGAGGCTCATAAGCACTACGAGCGGTTCATGGCCGGGAACGGCGCCCAGATCCAGATCAACGGCGTGATCATCAATGGCGGGGCCGGCGCGGGGGCGATCGGCGGCATCAACGGCCTGGACCCGCAGATGCAGAAGATGATCGAGGCCCAACAGTTGGTCCATCAGAAGATGGTCGAGCAGCAGGTGCGGAACGCCCAGCGGATGGCCGAGGTGCATCGGAAGATGGCCGAGGAACGCGCCAGGGCGATCGCCGGTGGGGTCGGTGGCGACGCCGGCGACAAGGCCGCGATCGAAGAGGCGCTGAAGGAGGCCGAGGCGGCCCGGAAGGACGCGGAAGTCGAGCGGGCGAAGGCGATCGAGGAAATCGAGCGCCTCAAGAAGGAACTCGACGCGAAGAAGTAGCGACTGCCGCTTGCGGCTTAGCGACAATTCACAATCACCAAAGGAGCGACGCGCACGGCGCGTCGCTCCTCTCGTTTCACCATCCGGGGCGGCAATTCGAGCGCTGCCCGTCCCGGGACAAATCGCTTCCGTCAAATCTGGATTCCCTTATGATTCCGCCCACGATGCCCGAGCCCAAGAACCCGATCCGCCTGCTCCGCGTCCTCGGCCTTGTCGAGGGCGTGTCGTTCCTCATGCTCGTCGGCGTGGCGATGCCGCTCAAATACTTCGCCGGAATGCCGGGGGCGGTGAAGGTGTTCGGGTGGGGGCACGGCGTGCTGTTCACGCTCGTGTGCGTCGCGCTGGCGCGGGCGACGGTCCTGGCCCGGTGGCCGGCGAGCCGGGCGGCGACCGTGTTCGCCGCGGCGCTGTTTCCCTTCGGCCCGTTCCTGATCGACGGGCGGATGAAGCGGTGGGAGGCGGAGCACGCGCCGGCGACGTCCGACGCGTCGTCACCCGCCTGATGCCCGCCGCTCGCGGCTTCGCCGGGCTCGTCCGCGAACTCGCACCACGCCGCTGGGCTTTGTCGTCACGCACTTAACGCCTCCGCGCCCCGCGCGTACGTCGAGTATGCCGTATCGCGCCTTGCTCCTGTCCCTCGTCGCGCTCGCCGCCACCGCGGATCAGCCGTCGAAGCTCTACCCGCCCGCCGACCCCGCCCTCGCGGGCCGGCTGCCCGATTTCTCGTTCGCCGGTTACCGCCGCGGGGAGGCGCCGATCCCGTCGCCCGCCGTCACCGCCAACGTGCGCGACTTCGGCGCCAAGGGCGACGGCACGACCGACGACACCGCCGCCTTCCGAGCGGCCATCGACAAGACCGATGCCGGCGCCATCCTGATCCCCGCCGGCCGATACCTGCTGACCGACGTCATCGACGTCCGCAAGCCCAACCTCGTCCTGCGCGGCGCCGGCCCGGACAAGACCACGCTCTACTTCCCCAAGGAACTCGAAGACGTCAGGCCCAACCCGGGCCAGACGACGTCCGGTCGGCCGACGTCCAACTACTCCTGGTCGGGCGGGTTCGTCTGGGTGCGCGGGGATTATGGGTCGAAAGACCTGGCGGCCGTTGCCGCGCCGGCGAAGCGCGGCCAGCGCACACTCGCGGTGTCGAACGTCGATGGCCTGAAACTCGGCCAGACGATCGAGATCCGGCAGACGGACGAGCCGACGAACACGCTGGCCGACCACCTGTATGCCGGCCAGGCGGACGACACGTCGAAACTGCTCGGCAGATCGCGCGCGTCGCTGACCACGCGCCTGACCGCGATCGACGCCGCGGCCAGGACGATCACCTTCGACCGCGCGCTCCGGTTCGACGTCGAGTTGCGGTGGAAGCCGCGCGTCTTGACGTTCGCGCCGACCGTGACGGGGGTCGGGATCGAGTCGCTGCGGTTCGAGTTCCCGCGCAAGCCGTACCTGGGCCACTTCACCGAGCGCGGGCACAACGCGATCTCCCTGACGCAGGTCGCCGACTGCTGGATGCGCGACGTGACGATCGACGACTGCGACAGCGGCATCTTCGCCCGCGGCCGTTACTGCACGCTCGAGAACGTCACGATCCGATCGGGCCGCACGCC
>DATHXE010000403.1:0-4154 GCA_035459845.1 Tepidisphaeraceae bacterium
CCGCCCGGCCCAGACCGGGTTCGCCTTCTCGACCGCCGCGATCGGCAAGACCAAGCTGCGGCCGGAAGCCGTCTGGGCTTGACCTTCCCCGCCGGCTCGGTCGCCCGCGTACAGACACCGTACTCATTGACACCGACCGGCGGCCCCGATGACTGCGGCCGCCGGTCGTGCGTTCTATTCCACTTCGGCGATGTTCACGAGAATCGCACCGACCCGATTCTCGTCCCCGCCACTCATATATTCATTGACTTCAATGCCTGTGTCCTTTAGAAATCTTGGCCACCCGACACGTCTCGGCCACCTCATCGCATTCCGGACAAAGTAAACCATGAGCCTCGCCCACCGCGCGCCGATCGAAGCTCTCGAGCCCCGCCAGTTCCTCTCGGCCACCCTCGCCGACGACTACGGCCTGGCCCCCGCCCGCGGCGGCAAGCCCACCCCCGCCCCCGCGCCCGCCGGGCCCGCCATCCGCCTCGACCTCGTCGCCCTCCACGAGTTCGGCCACAGCCTGGGTCTCGCCCACGAGTCCACTGACGCCGTCTCGATCATGGACCCGTACTACAACTCATCCTACGACCGCGCATCGCTCTACACCGACGTGTCCGCCGTCGCCCTCCGCACCCTCTACGCCACGCCCGAGTCCGGCCCGTGGAAGGACTCGCTCGACATCCTCCCCGGCAACGGCACCGTCGACGTCACCTACAGCTTCCTCTACGACGGCACCACGCTCGACGGCCGCAAGACCAGCAACACGTTCGCCAAGCTTAACCCGATCTTCGGCGCCGGCGCCTGGCAGCAGATCTTCATCGACCAGCTCAACTCCTGGACCGCCGCGACCGACGGCATGATCGTCTTCCACGCCTACAACGGCACGAACGGGTTCGAGCCCGCCGCCAACCGCACGCTCGCGGCCGGCACGTCCGGCAAGGCCCAGGCCGATTCGCGCTTCGGCGACATCCGCATCGGCACCCACGCGTTCGACGGCGCCGGCAAAGTCCTCGCCCACGCCTACTACCCGCCCCCCAACGGCGGCACGATCGCCGGCGACGCCCACTTCGACTCCGACGAGAACTGGGTCCGCGCCCCGGCCACCACCACCGCGACGTCCACCTTCGCCCCGACCGGCGGCGCCGGCACCACGACGTCCCTCTTCGCGACCGGCCGGCGGATCCTCGCCGACGTGCTCGCCTGACCTCCGCCATCGCCCGTCGGCACGGGCGACGGGCGATTTTCGTGAATTTGCTTGTCCGCCCTCGCCGCGCCCGGTAGCCTCTTTGGGCCGTGGCAGGGTGTTGCTCTGCCCGTTCGTGGCGTGGGTGCCACTGGTTGGGCCGCAAAGGACAAGCAACATGAAACGGCTGATCGGGGCGGCGGCGGTGTCTGCGGTAACGGGCCTGGCGTCGCCGGCGCTCGCACAGGTCAACGTCTTCGTCCAGTTCGGCGGGGCCTACGAGTCCGAGCTCGACTTCGCCACCTCCCTCGTCAGCCAGCCCGCCTTCACCCCCAGCCAGAAGGAGCAGCTCAAGGAGATCACGATCCTCGAGCTCCGCCGCATCTACGCCGGCTACGACGTCAACTTCTCCCTGAACGACCCCGGCGGCACGCGCCACCTGATCGACTTCTCCCTGGTCGACCCCGGCAACGGCTTTGGCCCCTACGGCTCCACCAACGTCAACGCCGTCGGCGGGTACGTCACCAGCGCGACCGCCAAGATGCTCCCCCGCAACTTCGGCCTGCTCCTCCAGGACCTGGGCCTCCCCGCCAACCGCACCACGATCCTCGGCAACCAGTTCGGGCAGGTCGCCGCCCACGAGCTCGGCCACATCTTCGGCCTCAACCACCAGCACATCTATGCCGATCCTGGCATCACCCCCGCCAACTACCTCGACACCGGCGACCTCCAGCGCCAGCACATCATGAGCGTTCCGTCGCTCCCGTACACCGCCGTCAAGACGTTCAACCCGTTCGAGCGCGCCCTCCTCGACGTCGTCGGCGGCACCGCCCTCGGCGGCACGCCGGTCGTCGCCAGCCCGATCACCGAGGCCGTCGAGTTCGGCGACGCCGGCGCCACCCCCGCCACCGCCGCCGCCCTCCTCTTCTCGCAAGGCAAGAGCTTCGACCAGCGCGTCGCCATGCAGCGCGGCGACCTCGACGGCTCGGGCGCCGACGTCGACGTCTACGCGTTCGGCGCCACGTCCGCCGGCGCGCTCACCGTCAACCTGTTCAGCGCCCGCTCGTTCTACGGCGAGGCCGGCCTGTCCTTCAATGCCCGCCTCCGCCTGATCGGCCCCGACGGCGTCACCGTCCTGGCCGACTTCGACGACCTCTACTACCAGGGCTCGGTCTACGACCAGGCGACCTACGTCGACTTCGGCGGGTTCACGATCAACGTCCCCCGCTCGCTCACCGACCCGTTCATGGTCAACGTGCCCATCTCGACGCCCGGCCTCTACTACCTGGAGGTCTCCCCCGTCGGCGGCGACGCGTTCGCCGGCGCGACCTACCAGATGCTCGCCACGTACTCCGGCACGACCACCGTCCCCGAGCCGGCGGCGATCGCGGGGCTGGCCCTCACCGCGCTGGCGACGCTCGCGCGGCGCGGCCGTACGACCGCGTCGAAGTGTTGAGCTACCGGGCCGGCGCACGCCATCCACTCTCCCGTCTTCTCTGTGGCGGAGCCTGTCCTGAGGAACGAAGGATGAACTCTGTGGCGATTCGACCGCGCCACCGCACGCAATCGTTCGCCCCCTCGCCAATCCCCCCAAACCATCGTAACTCCCGACCCTCACAAACGTTCGTACGCCCTTGGTCCCACCGCCGCTTCCTTGACATTTCGCCCGTTGACTCTATCGTTCTTCGTTCTTTTCCGGTCGCGTTTTCCGCGGGATTTCCGCCGCGAACTCGGCCGGCCGGCGAGGGGTGATTCGTCCCCAACGTGACGGCCCCGCCCTCGCCCCGGGTAACAGCACAACACACGCCCCCGCACACCGCGGGCAGCAGCAGGAGCTACGCACATGGCGCTCAAGGTCGCGATCAACGGGTTCGGACGCATCGGCCGCCTGGTCTTCCGGGCCGGCATCAACAACCCCAACATCGAGTTCGTCGGGGTCAACGACCTGGTCCCCCCGGACAACCTCGCCTACCTCCTCCGCCACGACTCGACCCACGGCAAGTTCAAGGGCACCGTCGAGGCCCGCGAGGACGGCGTCGTCGTCAACGGCAAGTTCGTCAAGTGCGTCTCCGTCCGCAACCCCGCCGAACTCCCCTGGGGCCAGCTCGGCGCCACCCACGTCGTCGAGTCGACCGGCCTCTTCACCGACCTCGAAGGCGCCTCCAACCACATCAAGGCCGGCGCCAAGCGCGTCGTCATCTCCGCCCCCACCAAGGCCAAGGACGAAGAGGTCCCCACGCTCGTCATGGGCGTCAACCACACGAAGTACGACCCCGCCAAGCACACGGTCGTCTCCAACGCCTCCTGCACGACCAACTGCCTCGCCCCGGTCGCCTACGTGATCGACAAGGAGTTCGGCCTGGCCGAGGGCCTCATGACCACCGTCCACGCCGCCACCGCCACCCAGCCGACCGTCGACGGCCCGTCCAAGAAGGACTGGCGCGGCGGCCGCGGCGCGATGCAGAACATCATCCCCGCCTCGACCGGAGCCGCCAAGGCCGTCGCGCTCGCCCTCCCGCAGCTCAAGGGCAAGCTGACCGGCATGGCCTTCCGCGTCCCCACCCCGGACGTCTCGGTCGTCGACCTGACCTTCAAGACCGCCAAGGCCACGACCTACAAGGACATCTGCGCCGCCATGAAGAAGTACGCCGAGGCCGGCGAGCTCAAGGGCTTCCTCGGCTACACCGACGAGGAGGTCGTCTCCTCCGACTTCATCGGCGACGCCCGCAGCTCGATCTTCGACGCCGGCGCCGGCATCGAGCTCAACGCCAACTTCTTCAAGTGCGTCAGCTGGTACGACAACGAGTGGGGCTACTCCAACCGCGTCATCGACCTCATGGTGCACATGGCCAAGAAGGAAGGCCTGCTGTAGTTCGGCGAGCCCGCTTCAGCGGGCGGGACGCGCCAGCGCGTCCTGTCCGATCTCGAAGATGCAATTCGGACGGGACGCGCTCCTTGGCGCGTCCCGTCTCTCGTTGCGCGA
>DATHXE010000404.1:0-3517 GCA_035459845.1 Tepidisphaeraceae bacterium
GGCCGGTGCGCACAGGGACGTTCGCGCTCGTGGAATCGTCCGACCCGCAGCACATCTCGCTGACCGAGCGGGCGGATCTGATGCTGGTCGCGCCGGCGACGAGCAACATCCTCGCCAAGGTCGCCCACGGGATTTGCGACGACCTGGTGTCGCTCATGATCTGCGCGGCGGCGTGCCCGGTCGTGTTCGCGCCGGCGATGAACAACCGCATGTGGGACCACCCGGCCGCGCGAGAGAACGTCGCGAAGCTGACGATTTTTGGCTACCGGTTCATCGGACCCGAGGAGGGTTGGCTCGCCTGCCGGAACGTCGGGGCCGGGCGGTTGAGCGAGCCGGCGAAGATCGTGGAGGAGGTCACGCGGATGCTGACGGCGCCGGGGGCACTGCCGGCCCCGGTGACGGGGCGGGCGGTGGGGCGGGTGGAGATCGCGGCGGACGAGGAGGTGTAGGGTGGGCACCGCACGCCGCTCGCGTATAATCGCTCGCAATGGACCTCCCGTTCCGCCCCCGTCGACTGCGCCTTCGTCCCGAGCTTCGGTCGATGCTGCGGCGCGTGCACCTTCGCCGCAGCGATATCATCGTGCCCGTGTTCGTGACCGAGGGGCGCGGCGTGCGGAAGGAGGTCGCGTCGATGCCGGGGGTGTGTCAGATGTCGGTGGACGTCGCGCTGCCGTGGCTGCAGGCGCGGGCGGACGAGGGGTTCAAGGCGTACCTGATCTTCGGCGTGGTCGACCGGGCGGCGAAGGACCCGATGGGGTCGCCGGCGCTGGACCCGGAGAACGTCGTCTGCCGGCTGCTGCGTGAGGCGATGGCGGCGAAGTTGCCGATGGCGGGGATCACGGACCTGTGCTTCTGCGAGTACACGAGCCACGGGCACTGCGGGCCGCTGACGGCGGATGGGCAGACGGTGCGGAATGACGAGACGGTGGAGCGGCTGGTCGCGCAGGCGGTGAACCACGCGAAGGCCGGGGCGGCGGTGATCGCGCCCAGCGGGATGATGGACGGGACGATCGGCGCGCTTCGAAAAGGGCTGGACGTTGCGGGGTTCGCGGACGTCGCGCTGCTGGCGTATGCGGTGAAGTACGCCAGCGCGTTTTACGGGCCGTTCCGAGATGCCGCGGATTCGGCGCCGTCGCACGGGGACCGCAAGTCGTATCAGATGGACCCGGCGCGGGGCGTCGACGAGGCGCTGCTCGAGGCGCGGTTGGATGTGGAGCAGGGGGCCGACATGATCATGGTGAAGCCGGCGGGCGCGTACCTCGACGTGATCGCGGCGTGCCGGGCGCGGTTCGACGTGCCGGTGGTCGCGTACCAGGTGAGCGGGGAGTACAGCATGATCGAGGCCGCCGCGCGGAACGGGTGGGTCGATCGGGAGCGAATCGTGCTCGAGTCGCTGACGGCCATCAGGCGCGCGGGGGCGGACCTGATCATCACGTATTACGCGGAAGTGCTCGCGAAGCTGATCGAGCGGTGAGGGACGCGCTCACGCCGTCTTGCGCATTGCCGCCGGGGCGACGTCCGGGGGCACCCACGCCTCGACGTTCGTCTTGCCCAGATGCGTGATGCGCAGCCCGGTGTTCTCGCGGGCCGCCAGGTCGGTCGACTCGGTCGCGAGGCGGAACTGCTCGCCCTGCATGACGACCCGGCGGACGGTCGGCCGGTACGGGCGGTTCACGTTCACGTTCACCGTGACCGCGACGGTGCCGTCGCTCAGGCGGACCTTCAGGCCCGGCGGGAACGGGGGGACGGCCGACGGCATCCGCGCCAGGATGAACGGGTCGACCCACCCGGCGTGTTGCGTCCGCATCAGGTGGAGGGCCTCGATCGTCGGCCGCCGGGACCCCTTCGCGGGGTCGGTCGTGAGCCGGTCGAACAGGTCGGCGGCGGCGACGATGCGGGCGAAGACGTGGATGCGCTCGCCCGAGTTGCGCGACGGCTCGCCGGGCTGGGCCCGTTCGCGCGGGTCGGCGGGCAATCCGGGGAAGCCACTGCCGTCCCAGTGCTGGTGGTGGTGGAGCACGGCCGCCGCGGCCGACGCCTCGACCCCGCCCTTGATCATCTCGTACCCGACCCGCGGGTGGGACTCCCACTCGGCGCGCACGGCGTCGTCCGCCGGCGCGTCCACGCGCGTCGCCCGCCGCGCGGCCTCGCTCAGGCGCGCCGCGCCGATGTCATGGAGCATGCCGGCCACGCCCAGGTTCACGACCTCCCGCGCGTGGGAGACGGCCAGCCGGCTCCGCTGGCGCACCAAGTACTCGTTGAGCCGCAGCCCGAGCACCAGGGAGAGGTGCGAGACGGCGACCGCGTGGGTGATCGCCGCGTCGCCCATCTGGCGCGTCATCAGGTCGAGGTAGACCGGGTGCTGCCCGCCGTGCATGAGCGTGATGATCAGCTCGCGGGTCGCCGCGTAATAGTCCGGGAAGGCGACGGTCGGGCGCGTGACCTTCTGGACGGCCGACATCGTGTCGCGCACGTGCCGGTACACGACCTGCCGGGCCGGGCTCAGGTACGGGTCCATGAACCGGTCGAGGTCGGCGAGTTCGGGGTAATCGACGAAGACCGACGTGACGCCCACCTCGCCGAGGCGGCCGATCACGTCGCGCGTCAGCGCGAAGCCGGCCTTGAGCAGGTCGTGCCCCGGTTTCTCGGGGTGGGCGACCGGCGTGGCAAGGCGCATGCCCTCGCGGGCCTCGTCTAACTGGACCAGTAACACGTAGGAACTCCTCTCCCGGTGGAGATGTCCATTACGGGAGGGGGTGGGGCAAGCGCGGGAGCAAGGACGCGGCACTGGGTTCCGAAGACGAAGCGACGAAAAGGCGTAAGGGTCGCGCGAGCCGCCGCGCCGGTTCCTTACGTCTTTTCGTTTTTCGTTTTCCGCCCTGCCCCCGGTCCTGGTTCCGTCCGATAAACTCCCCGCATGCGGAAACTGATCCTGATCAAGCACGCGCGCCCCGTTGTGGAAGCGGGGGTCCCGAGCGACCAGTGGCGCCTCGGCCCGGACGGCCGGTCATCATGCGGGCCGGTGGCCGAGCGGTTGCGCACCCTCGCCCCCGCGGCCATCTACACGAGCACCGAGCCCAAGGCGAAAGAGACGGCCGAACTGATCGGCAGTGCGATCCGAGTGCCGGTGCGCGAGGCCGACGACCTGCATGAGCACGACCGGTCGAACGAGCCGCACATGGACACGCGCGAGTTCATCTCGCTGATGGCGGTGTTGTTCAAGGAGCCGTCGCGCCGCGTGCTCGGGCTGGAGACGGGCGACGACGCGTACGCGCGCTTCGCGTCGGCGATCGACCGCATCCTGGAGGCCGACAGAAACGACGTGGCGGTCGTCACGCACGGGACGGTGATCGCGCTGTTCGCGCAGCGGCGGTTGCGGAAGGACGGGTTCGCCGTCTGGCGCGCGATGGGACAGCCGTCGACGCTCGTGATTGACGCGGACAAGTGGGTGGAGGTGGGTTAGGCCGCGAACGCCGCTGGCTGGACGGCGCACGAACCAGAACGAGCGTGGTCGCGT
>DATHXE010000405.1:0-13568 GCA_035459845.1 Tepidisphaeraceae bacterium
GCCCCGCGCGTAGTGATGATCAAGGGGGCGCGGGCGAAGATGAAGACGCTCGACCCGCTCCCGCCGATGGACGCGGACCTGGTGCAGAACGTCGGCAACACGATCCTGGCGGTGATGCGCCGGCGGATCGCCGCCCTGCCGCCGCTGGGCAAGGTGTGGGTCGACCCGCGGCTCAAGGAGGTGCCGGTCCCGTTCGCGATGCGGAGCGTGAACACGGCCGTCCGCACGTACGTCCGTGGGACGCGCGTGCCGTTCCGCCCGGGCGCGAAGGTGCTCCGCCCCTTCGTCCACTGGTTCGACAAGGACGGCGACCAGGACATCGACCTGAGCGTCGGCCTGTACGATGAGGACTTCAAGCCGGTCGGGCATGTAAGCTGGACGGGGCTGAAGGACCTGGGCTGCTGCCACTCGGGCGATGTCCGTTGCCGCCGGGGGGCGTGCGCGGAATACGTCGACATCCCCGTGGCGGCAGCGACGGCCGCGGGCGTGCGGTACGCGACCGTGCAAGTCTTCAACTATCAGGCCCACCCGATGCACACGGTGAAGGACTGCGTGTTCGGCCTGATGGAGCGGGAGCACGCGCGGGCCAACGAGGTCTTCGTCCCCAAGACGATCGCCGACTGCACGGCGCTGGCAAACGAGGGGACGGCCGTCGTGGCGTGCGTGCTGGACCTGGTCGAGAGCCGGTACATCTGGGCGGACGTGGAGTCGGACCGCTCGCTGGCGACGCTCGAGAACACCGCCGGCCGGACTGCGGAGGTGCTGGCGGCGCTGATCCACAATACGAAGATGCCGGTGTACGAGTTGCTCATGCTGCACGCGCGGGCGCGGGGCACGCCGGTCGACGACCCGGCCGCGGCGGACGTGGTGTTGCGGTGGGAGGACCTGGTGACGGACTACGCGCGGGTCACGGGGTACATGACGTTCTGACCAGGGCTCACGCGAGCGCGGCTTGGATGACTTCCCCGCTCACGTCGGTCAGGCGGAAGTCGCGGCCCATGAAGGGGTAGGTCAGGCGCTTGTGGTCCATGCCGAGCAGGTGCAGGACGGTGGCGTGGAGGTCGGGGACGGAGACGGGGTGTTCGGTCACGTTGTAGCCGAAGTCGTCGGTGGCACCGTAGAGGGTGCCGCCCTTGATGCCGCCGCCGGCCATCCACATGGTGAAGGCCTTGGCGTGGTGGTCGCGGCCCTTGCCGCCCTCGGCCGTCGGCGTGCGGCCGAACTCGCCGCCCCAGATGACCAGCGTGTCGTCGAGCAGGCCGCGGGACTTGAGGTCCTTGAGCAGGCCGGCGATCGGCTTGTCGGTCTCGGCGCAGTGGAGGTCGTGGTTCTTCTTGAGGTCGTCGTGGGCGTCCCAGGCCTTGGGGCCCTCGTTGCCGCCGCTGTAGACCTGGACGAAGCGGACGCCCCGCTCGACGAGCCGGCGGGCGAGGAGGCAGTTGCGGCCGAAGTGGGACGTGACCTTCTGATCGAGGCCGTAGAGTTCGCGGACGGACGCGGGCTCGGCCGCGAGGTCGACCGCGTCGGCGGCGGACGACTGCATTCGGTAGGCGAGTTCGTATGAGGCGATCCGCGCCGCCAGCGCGCTTTCGCCCGGATTCGCGGCAAGGTGTTCTTCGTTCCACTTCCCGAGCAGGTCGAGGCGGGTGCGCTGGCGCTGGTCGGTCACACCGGGCGGCGGGTTCAGGTAGGCGATCGGGTCGCCGGTGGGGCGGAACGGCACGCCCTGGTACGCGGCCGGCATGAATCCGTTCGACCAATTGAGCGCGCCGTTCACCGGCGCGCCTTGATGGTCCATCAGGACGACGTAAGCGGGGAGGTTCTCGTTTTCCGAGCCCAGGCCGTAGGTCACCCACGACCCCATGCTGGGCCGGCCGGCGAAGCGCGAGCCGGTCTGCATCTGGAAGAGCGCGGGGGCGTGGTTGTTGCTCTCGCAGTGCATCGAGCGAATGACGCACAGGTCGTCGGCGCACGTGGCGAGGTGCGGGTAGCGGTCGGAGATGTCGATGCCGGCCTGGCCGTGCCTGGCGAACTTGTACGGGCTGGCCATGGCGGCATTGCGGGTCTTGCCGCCCATGAAGGCGTCTTCGGGCTTGAAGACGGGGATGGGCTTGCCGTCGTACTTGGTCAGGGCGGGCTTGGGGTCGAACAGGTCGAGGTGGGACGGGCCGCCGTACATGAAGAGAAAGATGACGCGCTTGGCCTTGGCGGCGAGGGGCGGGGGCTTTGGCGCCAACGGGTTGACCCGCGGCGCTTGCGGCGCGGCGGCGTACGCGCCGGCGTCGCTACCGAGCAGCCAGCGCAGGGCGAGGCCGCCGAACCCGGCACCGGTGTTCATGAGCATGTCGCGGCGCGTCCAGCGGGGCATCGGCGTCACTCCACGTACAGGAATTCGTTCGTGTTGAGCAGGACGTGACAGAGGTCGATCAGTGCGTCGCGGTCCGCGTCAATCGCGGGCTTGCCGGCGGCTCGGTAGGCAGCCGATTGCGCCGCCATTACGCGCACGGCGTCTGCCACGCGGCCTTCCGCCGGTGCGCGGCCCAGGGCCAGCCACAGGGCGCGCTCGGCGAGCGCCGCCGGTGGCGCGCCCGCACCGGCCTCGCGCAGCAATCGGTCCGCGAACCGCCCGGCCTGGTCGTTCATGAATTCGTCGTTCATCAGCACCAGCGCCTGCGTCGGCAGCGTGCTGACAGGTCGGCGGTCGCACGTCTGGCTCGCGCCGGGGGCGTCGAACAGCTCGAGCATCGGGAAGAGCATCTGCCGCTTCACGTAGACGTACACGCTCCGCCGCCAATGCTCCGGGCCTTCCTTCGTGACGGCCGGCCACTTGTTCCGCTGGCTGGCGACGAGCATCTCGGCGGGAAGCTTGGGCTTGATGCCCGGGCCGCCCATCTTCGGGTTGAGCGTGCCGGCGACGGCGAGCACGGCATCCCGCACGGCCTCGCCCTCGAGCCGCCGCTTGGGCATCCGCCATAGCAGCGTGACGTCGGGGTCGACCGCGGCGGCCTCGGTGTTGGATCGGCTCGACTGCCGGTACGTCGCCGAGGTCATGATCAGCCGGTGAAGGAGCTTGATCTTGCCGCCGTTGGCGACCAGTTCGCTGGCGAGCCAGTCGAGCAGTTCGGGGTGGGTCGGACGGTCGCCGCTGATGCCGAAATTGCTCGCCGACGCGACGATGCCGCGGCCGAAGTGGTATTGCCAGACGCGGTTGGCCAGGACGCGCCAGGTAAGCGGGTTCTCGGGCGCGGCGATCCAGTCGGCCAGCGCGAGGCGCTGGCCGGTGGTCTTCGCGCCAGACGCGGGGGCGGCGAACCGCGCGGGCGCGACGGCCGAGAACATCACCGGCACGCCCGGCTCGACGGCGGGGCCCTCGTTCTTCACGTCGCCGCGCCAGAGCAGCCGGGTCGGCCGGGCTTTGGGGCCGTCCTCGACGAGCGCCATCAGCGTCGACTTGGTCTTCGGCTGTTTCGTGATGCCCGCGAGCCGGCCGTCCGCGTCGAGCGGGATCTCCTTCTTCACCGTGCTGTTGAACACGGCCAGGAAGCGGTAGTAGTCGGCCTGCGGGAGCGGGTCGTACTTGTGGTCGTGGCAGCGCGCGCACCCGAGGGTCAGGCCGAGGAACACGGCCGAGGTGGTCGAGATCACGTCGTCGAGTTCGTCGAGGCGGTACTTCTCGCGGTCGAGGGCGGTCTTGCCGACGTTGTCGTCGTTCGACGGACCGTTGCGGCCGAAGCCCGTGGCGGTGAGTGCCTCGGCGCTGGCCGGGTCGACCTCGTCGCCGGCGAGTTGCTCGCGCACGAACTGGCCGTACGGCTTGTCGGCGTTGAACGACTTGATGACGTAATCGCGATATCGCCAGGCGGACGGGCGATCGAGGTCGTTGTGGAACCCGCCGGAGTCGGCGTAGCGGGCCAGGTCCAGCCAATGCCGGCCCCAGCGCTCGCCGTAACCGGGCGACGCGAGCAGGCGGTCGATCACGCGCTCGTAGGCGTCGGGCGACGGATCTTCGACGAACGCCTTCACTTCTTCCGGCGTGGGCGGCAGGCCGGTCAGATCGAACGTCGCCCGGCGGACGAGCGTCGCGCGATCGGCCTCGGCGGACGGCCTGAGTCCGGCCTTGTCGAGGCGGGCGAGGATAAACGAATCGATCCCGTTGCGCCCCCACTCCCGACCCTCGGGCGGCTTGGGAGTCGAGGGCTTCTGAAACGCCCAGTGATCGCTCTTGGCCGGCTTCCCCGCCGCGACCGTCGGCGGCTCTGACAGCCCTTCGATCCACGTCCGGATGACGCGCGTTTCCGCTTCGCTGAGCTGCCCCTTGGGCGGCATGTGCGGATCGCCCTTCTCGCCGATCAGGTGGACGAGCAGGCTCTCGTCCGGCTTGCCGGCGACTACGACGGGGCCGGATTCTGCCCCCTTCAGCGTGCGCTCGCGCGTGGTCAGATCGAGCCCCGATTTGGTCTTCGCCCCGCCGTGACATTCGACGCAGTGCGTCGCCAGGAGCGGTTTGACTTTCTCGTCAAATAGGGAGTCGGCGGCTGAAGCTCCACCGGTACCCGCCAGCAAGACGACGCCCGCGACCCACCGGCACGCGATTGCCATCTTTCCGCCGACGCGGGCTGGTGAAACTGCGGGCGATGTGTTCGTCATCCATCCTTCCGCACACTGCTGGTGTCAGACGACAAAGCGGCGCTCGCGCGAGCGCGACATGTCCCTCCCACCTTATCACGCAGGTTGCAAAAGGTTGATCCCAAAGCCCGTGCAGCAACCGAACGGGCGTGACCTTCCTTTCAGGAAGTCTCGCGATTCCGGGAGGGGAGTCCGGGCCGTCGCCTAAGGCATCGGCTCCGGCCTGGGCGTGCCCTACAGTCGCTTCTCAACCAGCGAATATCGCCCCGGCCGTCTCACTTCGGCGCCCGCGTCCACTCATCCACCTCGGCGGCCGTCAGGTGGCCGTGCGGTTGCAGGCGCGCGTCGCGATACCCCCATTGGCACAGATCGACCTGATACTGATCCCACGTCAGCATCGTCCCCCGGCAGACCTTCCTATCCCCCTGTGGACGGCTGCGGTCAATGTCCATGAGCCGGTCGAGCACCCGCCGGGGGACGCAGTCGCGCTCGCCGGGGTAGACGAACCGGTACATCATGAGGTGCGCCAGAAGCATCTCCTCGTACCCGGCGAAGCGATGGACCAGCCGGTCCCAGTCGAGCGTGTCGCCGCGGGCGCGGATCAGGTGGTTGATGTCGGCCCCGTCGAACCGCTCGCGCGCGCAGACGAACGACTTGCTCCAGATGACCTCCTCGGCGGCGCACAGCGGCGCCGGGCGCGAGAGGACGTGGCCGGCGACCGCGTGGCCGAGCCACTCGTCGTCGACCTCGCACAGGCCGTTGGCCGAGCGGAAGATGAAGTCGACGAACGCGTCGTGCTCGTCGCAAAACACCTTGGCGAGCCAGTGCGGGTGCGTGCGCTCCGTGCGATACCCGGCCGCCTCGAACGTGCTCAGTAGACACGGCACGTCCGACCGCCTGACGAACAGGTCCAGGTCTTTCGTGTGGCGGACGATGTCGGCGTGATACGCCAGCGCGTACGCGCCGGCGACCACGTACGGAACGCCCGCCGCTTCGACCATGTCGAGCGCGCGGAGGTAGAACGCCTTGGTGCCCTCGTCGAGGTGCTCGGCCGGGTCATGGCCGGTCTCGGGGCAGGTTTGCGGACGGTCCAAAGCGTTCATGTGACAAGACCTCGTTTCCGGGCGCGGGCGACCGCCCCCCTGATCCCCACCCGCGCGGTGCATCTGCAACATCGACACTCGAACGTAGACGTGACTCGGGCGTCACAAGACCTAACGCAGCAAAGTCAATGCCGACGACCTTCCGGCACGCGTTAAGGCACGTCAGTTGCTCGCAGGTGAATCCGTAACATGGGGCCGGTTCTCCTATTCCCCCAGTTGCCAGGCCAATCGCGGGGCGACGTGGGTAACATCGTGAACGAGGAATCCGTCATGTCCGCTAACAATGGCTCGGAAAAACCGGCAACCGTTCGCCTGGCCGCCCTGGGTGACTGCCACATCCGCGAGGCCAACCGCGGGGCGTTGCAGGCGGTGCTCGCTCAAGTCGCGCAGGCGGCGGACGTGCTCGTGTTGTGCGGCGATCTGACCGACCACGGCCTTACAGACGAGGCCAAAGTGCTCGCGGCCGAGTTGTCGGCGGCCAAGGTGCAGGCCGTGGGTGTTCTGGGCAACCACGACTACGAGGCCGGCCATTCCGGGGAGATTGCCAAGGTGCTGACGGACGCCGGCATGACCGTGCTCGACGGCGACGCGGTCGAGATCAAGGGCGTCGGCTTCGCGGGCGTGAAAGGCTTCGGCGGCGGGTTCGGGCGGGGGACGCTGTCGGCGTTCGGCGAGCCGGCGACCAAGGCGTTCGTGCAGGAGGCGCTGCACGAGACGATGAAGCTCGAGGCCGCGCTGCTGCGGTTGCGCACACTCTCGAAGATCGCGGTACTGCACTATTCGCCGATCCGAGGGACGGTGGAGAACGAGCCGCCGGAGATCTTCCCGTTCCTGGGCTGCAGCCGGCTGGAGGAGCCGATCAACCGCTACCAGGTGACTGCGTGCGTGCACGGCCACGCGCACAACGGCGCCCCCGAAGGCAAGACGGCCGCGGGCGTGCCGGTGTTCAACGTGGCGCTGCCGCTGATGCGGAAGCTGTTCCCGGACCGGCCACCGTTCCGGATCTTGGAGGTGCCGGTGGGGCCGGTGCAGGCTACGGAAACGGCGAAGGCAACCGGGCCGGTGATGCAGGGGGCGGTGGAGTCGCGGGTGTGATCTCTCGTGGCATGGGTACCGCCCGCAGGGCGATACCCGTGTTCGACGCTGGTGCGCGGGCCACAGCGCTCCCCTGCGGGCGGCGCTGTCGCTTGCCCTTCGGGTCGCGGCTAAACGGGGCGGTCGTCAGGCGCCGCGCACGCGGACGCTCGCCGAGTGGCCGGACAGGTGCTCGGCTTCGGCAAGGGCGATGATTCCAGGGGCGTCCGCCGCGAGGCCTTGCGCGTCGTAGCGGGCGACGCTGGTGCGCTTGAGGAACTCGTACACGCTGATCCCGCTGGAGAAGCGGGCGGTGGTGTTGGTGGGGAGGCAGTGGGAGGGGCCGGCGATGTAGTCGCCGGCGGCGATGGGCGAATACGGCCCGACGAACACGGCGCCGGCGTGGGTCAGCTTGTTGAGCACGGCCTTGTCGTCGGCGGTCTGCAGATTCACGTGCTCGGCGGCGAACTTGTTAGCGTACTCGATCAGCACGTCCAGCGACGGGTCGACGACGATCGCGCTCTCGCTCGCGAGCGACTTCTCGATCGCCGGCCGGCGCTCCAGCGCCGCGGCCTGCTTCACGAGCTCCGCGGACACCGCCGCGGCGAGCTTCTCGCTCGTCGTCAGCAGGAAGCAGGAACCCGGGTCGTGCTCGGCCTGGGCGATCAGGTCGGCGGCGATGAAGGCGGGGTTTCCGGTGTCGTCGGCGATCGTGACGATCTCGGACGGGCCGAGGAAGCCGTCGAGGCCGACGCAGCCGGCGAGGGCGCGCTTGGCGAGTTGCACGTACGTGTTGCCGGGGCCGACGATCTTGTCGACGGCGGGGACCGTGGCGGTGCCGAAGGCCAGCGCGGCGATCGCGGCCGCGCCGCCGGCGCGGAAGACGTCCGTCAGGCCGAGCTCGGCGCACGCGGACAGGACGAGGTCGGACCGGCCGTACTTGCTGGGCGGCGTGCAGACGGCGATCCGCTTCACCCCCGCGACCTGCGCGGGCACGGCCAGCATGATCAGGCTGGACGGGTAGGAGGCCTTCCCGCCGGGGAAGTACAGACCGGCGGAGTCGAGCGGCGTGAAGCGGAGGCCGAGTTCGACGCCGGGGCGGGTGATCGGGGCGGGCGGCTTGGGGAGGATGCCGACCTGGTATTCCTTCACCTGGGCGATCGACCGGCGGACGGCGGCGAGCTGGTCGGCGGGGACGCGCTCGCGGGCGACGCGCATCTCGTCCTGCGTCACGCGGATCTGGTCGGCGGAGAAGTTCGGGTCGTCGAACTTGCGGGCGGAGTCGACCAGGGCGTCATCGCCCCGCTCGGCGACGTCGGCGAGGATGGCGCTGACGGCCGCGACCATCTTGGCGCGCTCGCCGCGGTTGAGGGCGACGTCGCGCGGGTCGAGGCGCAGCCGGGCAATAAAGCCGTCGACGCGGGCGCGGTCGGCGGCGGCGGATAAGCGGAGCGTGGGAATCATGGCGTTCGTAGGGTGGGCTTTGCCCACCGTTCGGGGATCGGCGTGGTATCGGCGCGGGATGCGGGGCGCCGGCGATATCAGGCGTGCGAACAAACGGCCGCCGCGCGCGTTCCCTGACCGGCGAACGTCGCAAATCGGTGGGGCGGAGCCCACCCTACGGGCTCATTCCACATGGTCGTAAATCTGCACCCGCTCCCAGTGCTGCTTGTTCCGCTCGATGAAGTCCTTGTGCAGCGGGGCGACCTGGTAATGGTCGTGACCGGCGGAGTCGTCGAGGACGACGGTCAGGCCGACGCCGTAGGTGTTGTCGACGACCTCGCGCGGCGTCATGGCGGGGACGCCGGCCCACAGGTGCCGGACGGACTCGATCTTGCCGAGGTATTCGCGGCATTCGCGGACGAGTTGGTCGCGGGCGGCTTCGGGCGTGCCGGGCTTGAGCCAGAAGTAGACGGTGTGGATGAACATGGGGGGCATGGTATGCGCGGGGGCGAGTAATGGAAGGGAGGCGGCAAAGACGAAGGACGAAACCCGAATTCGAATCAATGAGGCTCCACCCCTAGAAGGGGTGGTATCAGGAAGCCCCCCAGAGGGGGGCGTAAGAATGCGGCCTACCGTGCCGGTGCGCGGGACACGCGGTTTATTGTCCACCGCGCAATCGGCCGAATCGACAGGCCGCGACCGCGCCACCTCGGGACGGGACGACCCCCGCCGCGGGGGAACACGAAGTTGGACGTGCAGACGTTGTGCACGCCGGAACGGTAGAACCTGTTCGCGTCCACGGCCGGAGGCCGTGGTTTCATCTTGTAATGACGAACGTCGAGTGACGAATGGCGAAACGCGACTGGCGTGCGCACGCCCCACGCCGACCGCTTTCGGCATTCGTCGTTCGGTCTTCGCCATTGATTCGAATTTCGAGTTTCTAGCTTCGGTCTTTGGTTCCGCCCCTGCTATGGAACGCGTTTCGAAATCCCGTTACAACCACCCGGCCCCATGGCCCGCATCCTGTTGCTTCACGACGCCGTGCCCGACTACCAGACCTCCCGCGCCGCGGAGGCCGTCGCCGCGCGCCCGGGGGCCTTTGAGATCGCGACCCGCACGATCGGCACGGGCGGAACGCACCGGGCGACCCTCTCCGCGGCCTGGCGGCTTCACAAACCCGCGAGGGAGTTCGACCTCGCTCACGCCTTGGGCGGGCGGGCGCTCGTGGCCGCGTCGCTGGCGGGATTCCGGCACATCGTGCATACGCCGACCGAGTTCCCGAGCCAAAAACGAATCGGATGGCTGCGGGCCCTTGCGCTCTACCGCGATCTGCGCATCGTCTGCCCGACCGCCACGATGCACCGCGCGCTCGTGACGGCCGGCCTGCCCGAAGACCGCTGCCACCTCGTTCAACCCGGCGTGGATTTCTCGCGCGTGCGGGCCAAGCGGGATGCGGCGCTCCGCGCGGCCCTGGGGTTCGACGACTCCCACCACGTCCTGCTCGCGCCCGGCGAATCCACCCGGGCCGCCGGCCACGACCAGGTCGCGTGGGCGGCGGCCATCCTCGACGTGCTGGACAAGAAGACCCGCCTGCTCCTGTGGGGGCGCGGGGGCCGGGCTCCCTCGATCGCGCAGTTCGCGCGCAAGATCAACCAACCCGCGCTCGTGACGCTGGCCGAACAGCGCCTCGGGCGGCGGGTCGAATTCGAAGAGTTGCCGGGCGTCGCCGACGCCGCCGTCGTCGCCCCGACCGAGCCCGCCCCGACGCTGCCGATCGCCGTCTGCATGGCGGCGGGCCTGCCGATCGCCGCCACCGTCACGCCCACCGTCTCCGAACTGCTCGAGGACCGCCACACCGCCCTGATGACCCAGCCAGCCGTCCCGCGCCTGCTCGCCCGGCGGATCCTCGACCTGCGGGACGACGCCCAACTCCGCTGGAAGCTCACCGACACCGCGCGGGCCGAGGCATACGAGTTCTACCCGCAGACCAGGTTCGTGAAGGAAATGCAGGGCGTATACGAGCTGGCGCTGTCCGCTCCGGGCGCCGCGCGACGCCGTGAAAATGAGCAGGCCCAAACCCGATGACGTCGTTGCGTCCGCAACGGCCCGGCCGATCCTGTAAGCGCCGATTCGACCCCCGGGTACAATACTCGCCCGGCCCCGGCGTTACGCAGGGGCGCGCGGCGCACCACAGGAGCTTTGTCGATGCGGAAGATGGCCCGGATAGCGAGCATTCTGGTGACAACAGCAATCGGGGCGTTCGGGGCCGCCGCCGAGCCCGTCCGCGAAGGCCCCGCCGTCGTCGCGGCGCCCGGCTCGCTCGGCATCGGCGAACGCCTGCCCGATGCGGCCTTCACCGACCTCGCCGGCAAATCCGGCAAGCTCTCCGACTTCGCCGACCGCAAGGCCGTCGTGATCTGCCTCACCAGCACGACCTGCCCCGTCTCCCGAAAATACGGCCCCACCCTCGCCGAGCTCGAGGCCAAGTACCGCGCCAAGGGCGTGGCGTTCGTCGCGCTCAACGTGGCGCAATCCGAGCCCGTCGAGAAGATGAAGGAGCAGGCCGCGGACTGGGCCAAGCTCGGCTGGGCCGGGCGCTACGTCGCCGACCGTGAGCAATCGATCGGCAAGCTCCTCGCCGCCCGCAGCACCACCGAAGTCTTCGTGCTCGACCGCTCGCGCACCCTTGTCTACCGCGGCGCCATCGACGACCAGCACGGGCTCGGTTACTCACTCGATGCCCCCCGCCGGCACTTCCTCGCCCGCGCGATCGACGCCGTCCTGACCGACGATCGCCCCGAGGTCGCCGCCACCACCGCCCCCGGCTGCGCGCTCTCGCTCGGCAGTTCGCCGCAGGTCGTTACCTCCCTCACCTACCACAACCGCGTCGAGCGGATCGTGCAGGCGAGCTGCCTCGAGTGTCACCGCGCCGGCGAGAACGCACCGTTCGAGCTCGCGACCTATGCCGACGTCAAAGACCACGCCGCCATGATCAAGAAGGTCGTCGGCCGCAAGACCATGCCGCCGTGGTTCGCCGACCCGACCAGGAGCCACCCGTTTACCAGCGACCGCAGCCTCTCCGACCGCGACCGCGACGACCTGATCAAGTGGGTCGACGCCGGCGCCCCCGAGGGCGACAAGGCCGATGCCCCCGTCCCCCGCAAGTTCGCCGACGGCTGGCGCATCGGCACGCCCGACGCCGTCTTCAAAGCCACGCCGCAGAAGGTCCCCGCCAACGGCACGATTCGATACCGTTACTCGATCGCACAGACGAACCTCACCGAAGACAAGTGGGTCACCGGCATCGAGATCCGCGCCAGCAAGCCGGAGGTCGTCCACCACGTGCTCGTCTTCCTCGGCCAGCCCGGCATGGACGCGCGCACCGCCCTCCGGGCGACCGGCGGCGGGCTCAACGGCTACTTCGCCGGCATGGTCCCCGGCCAGGGCCACATCCAGTTCGCCGAGGGCACCGCCAAACGCCTGCCCAAGGGCTCGACCATCGTCTTCCAGATCCACTACACGACCAACGGCAAGGAAGTCACCGACGAGCCGCGCATCGGGTTCAAATTCGCCGCCGGCGAGCCGAAATACGAGTTGCATACCAAGGCCGCCGCCAACCCGCTCTTTGCGATCCCCGCAGGCGCGTCCAACCACCCCGTGTCCGCCACCTACACCCTGCGGAACAAGTCACGCCTGATCTCGTTCAACCCCCACAGCCACGTCCGCGGCAAGGCCTTCCGGTACGAGCTCGTCTACCCCGACGGCAAGACCGAGGTCGTCCTCGATGTCCCCCGCTACGACTTCAACTGGCAGATGGAGTACGTGCTCGCCAAACCGATCGACGTCCCCCCCGGCACGCGCGTCCGCGTCACCGGATGGTTCGACAACTCCAAGGACAACCCCGCCAACCCCGACCCCACCAAGATCGTCCGCTTCGGCGAACAAACCTGGGAAGAAATGATGATCGGCTACTTCACCGGTCACGTCCTCGACTGACCCACACGCGCGATTCCTCGTCGCACGGTTGAAAGCCCACGGTGCTCGCACGTGGGTTCTCTCTCCCGACCAACACGCCCCGCACCCGAACGGCCCCACCGCAGCCGCTTCGCGTCGTCGCGGATTCAATGCCCGAACACCGCGTACAAAAAGGGCGGCCGAACTATCGGCCGCCCGTCTCAAAGCTGCGAGAAAGTTGGAAGCCAGGTTCGTATCGGCCGGTTCCCTCTTCAGAGGATTGCGGCGACACCAGGTGGACGGCTCCGGCTACGCTGCCGGCCCGTCCGCGGCACTCCTGCGATTGACCCGACGTCATCCGGGCTCCAAGCCACCAGAACGGGCGGGCCCATTGGCTTTGGCCCACCGCCGCGGGTCTCGCGGCGATTCGTCCCGATGACCGGCACCGTCGACCGCGCTGTCGCCTCAGGGCTCTTCCCTCGGCTGTGGCGTGGCGGCACGTGCGGAGCCGGCCCGTCTGACCGGTCTCGCTTCAGCGCCGGGGGTTCGCGGCCGCGCGGTGAGACGTGTAAACCGTCGCCGCGCCGGCCGATCCCGACTGCTGACCTGTCGTCGTCGGGCCACCGACGTCGTCGGCGGCCGCCTCTCGTGAGGTTCGCTTGCCCTTCGACACTTCCCGGTCGCGCCGTACTGCCCGGAGCTGCCGGCCCCGGGCCATCCCGCTCTGGCGTTACCCGGCGGCCGCTCACCCACTGAGCGCGCGACTCCGCGCGTGCCGCCGATCCGCCTATGCGGTTTTCATTGCGTGCCTCGCGCCGGTCACCCGGCGCCGCCCGTCTTTCGACGGCCGTCCACACCTCTGCCGCGAACTCGCCAATCGCACCGGTCGCCCGTCCGGTCGGCACGTGCCCTCCGTGTGGAGGCGCGACGCACCGATCGATGGGGAGCCTCTCGAATCGAATCTGAACGGGCTCCCCGCGGGATCGGACTTATGCGGTCGATCGACGACGCTCACATCTGCGCGGACGACCCTCTGCGGGCCTGATCGCGACCTGGCCGGGGCGACGAGTCTCAAGTCATCCCCGACGGCGTCCATGGGCTTCGGTTCGGTTCCTCATCCAGGTCTTCGGACGCGAAACACCCCCGACCTGACCGCGCGCTTCATTGTTACGCCCGATGGGCGCCGCGCGTGTCGGTCGGGACCTGGCGCTTCGCGCGCCGTACGTGCCGGTGAAGGTCCGCCGTATCCGAGGCGGGCTCGACATTCCCCACCGGCCGGCCGTCGTTCCCCGGCCCCGCGTTCGGGGCGCTTCCGCCCATGGGCTTGGCGGGCTCGCGGTCGACGGCGCCATGGCAGCAACACTCGCG
>DATHXE010000406.1:0-3460 GCA_035459845.1 Tepidisphaeraceae bacterium
GATCGACGTGGACGACGAGGGCGATTACACGGAGCTGACCGCGACGGCGCCGGCCGACCAGTTGGCCGAGGCCGTGCGGCTGTCGGGGCTCGTCCTGACCAAGCCGAACTTCGACGAGAAGGAGTTCGCCAACCTCAAGCAGCAGGCGCAGTCGAATTTGACGGCGTCGCTGGCGAGCCCGACGACGGTGGCCGAGCGCGAGCTCGGCGCGATGCTCTACGGCGACACGCCGCTGGGGCGCAAGACGACGCCGCAGTCGCTCAACGCGATCACGCTGGCGGACGTGAAGGAGTATTTCGGCAAGATCTACCGGCCGGCGGACGCGATCGTCATCCTGTCGGGCGACGTGACGCCGGAGGCGGGCAAGAAGCTCGCCGAGCAGTTGCTGGGGGGGTGGGGTGATGCCAAGGCCGACTTGGCGCTCGCGCCCGTCCCGAAGTACGAGCTCCCGCCGGCCGCGGAGAAGCGGAAGATCGTTCTGATCGACCACCCCGACGCGAAGCAGGCGGCAGTGCGCACGGGCGTGCGGGCGTTCACGGTGCAGAGCGAGCAGCGGTACGCGGGGTCGCTGGCGAACCAGATCTTGTCGGGCGGAATCGAGTCGCGCGTGATGGCCTCGGTGCGGGCGGCCAAGGGGCTGGCGTACGCGGCGCACGGGATCTTCTCCCCGGGCCGGCAGGCGGGCGCGTTCGTGGGCGACACGGACACGAAGATCGAGGCCGCCGACCAGGCGATCGAGGCGATGTTCCAAGTGTTCGAGGACATGGCCACCGGGAAGGCGCCGGTGACGGCCGAGGAACTCAAGGAGGCTCGGCTTCGGGTCGCGGGGTCGCTTGTGATGTCGATGCAGACGGTAGATCGGCAGGCGGCTCGCCGGCTTACGGCGCTGCTCAACGGGTTCCCCGAAGATTACTGGGACACGTACCCGTCGATGCTGTCGACCGTGACGGCCGAGCAGGTGCAGCAGGTGATGAAGCAGCACGTCGACACGAACAAGATGTCGATCGTGGTCGTCGCGCCGGCGAAGGACGTGAAGGCCAAGCTCGAGAAACTCGGGCCGGTGGAGGTCAAGCCGATGCCCGCGGCGGGGGCGGAGAAGCCGGAGATGCTGAAGTAGGACACGCTCTACCTCGCGACCGTGACAAACCCCCACCGCCCGGTTAATCCTTTCACGCTGGAGTAAACGGAGGTCTGGGCCGTGTCCGAACCCGCGCCGAGTAAAGCCGCCGCCGCCTCGCCCGCCCAGGGAAGTTCGGGGTACGAGGTCGCCCGCGCCCGCGGGCAGTGCGTGGTGTGCAACGTGCAGATCGAGCCGGGCCAGCCACTGATGGCAGCCCTGCGCGAGACGCAGGTCGGGTTCGAGCGGCTCGACGTGTGCGTCAACGACTGGCCGAATTTTGACAAGGCGGACCTGGTCGGTTTCTGGCGGACGGTGATGCCGCGCCACGAGCAGAAGAAGAAGCTGTTCGTCGACGACCAGGTGCTGTGCGACTTGTTCGAGCGGCTGGGCGAGGCGACCGAGCCGGCCAAGCTCAACTTCCGGTTCGTCCTGGGGCTCATCCTGATGCGCAAGCGGCTGATCGTGTACGAGGCCAGCCGCCAGCAGGACGGGGCGGAGGTCTGGTCCGTCCGGTTTCGGGGCAAGGACGCCCGGCTCGATTTGCTCAACCCGAAACTGAACGACTCGCAGATCGCCGAGGTCGGGGCGCAACTCGGAGAGATTTTGAACGAAGAGCTTTGACACGAGGAGAGCGCGGCCGTCCCCCGACCGTCATCCTGAGGTACTCCGAAGGATCTTGCCTCGGTGGTCGAGGGCTGCTCGCCAACGTCGAACGGGCCTGAACGTTCCAGCCAGATCCTTCGGAGTACCTCAGGATGACGGTGCTAAGCTTCCGATGAACACCGACGCCCGTGAACGCCGACCGACGCCTTCGCACTTCACCCGCATGAAGATCCTTCCCGCCATCCTCCTGCTCGTGCTGGCCGCCGGGTGTCGCCCGTGCCCGCAGCCGGTCATCCGTTATGACGGCCCGACCGAGCCGCTGATTAACGTCGTCCAGAAGATCAACGCGAACAACGGCAAGATCCGCACGGTCTGGGCGCAGCACGACTTCGAGGCCCTGATCTACGACGCCAAGGGCAAGTCGCACGCGTTCTCCGGATCGGGCACGCTGCAGTTCCGCAAGCCGGGCGACCTGCTCCTCAAGGCGCGCGGCGTGATCGACTTCTTCGACGTGGGCGCGAACGCCGAGACGTTCTGGTTCACCGCGTACCCCTCCGAGGTCAGCACGCAGTGGTGGGGCCGGCGCGAGAACTTCACCGGCACGTCCGCGGGGAAGTCCGGCATGCCGATCAGGCCGGACCTGTTGGGGGAAGTGCTCGGCGTGCACGAGATCGACACCGACTTCACCCGCGCGCCCGTGCCCGTCCTGCGGTTCAATAACGATGAGGACGCGTACATGATCACGTGGAACGCGCTGGTTCAGGACCCGGCGCGTTGGGCCGTGCTCAAAGAGGTCTGGTACGACCGCCAGACGCTCCGCCCGCGGGTGACGCTCCTGTTCGACGAGAACGGGCGGATCGTCCTCCGCGCGTATACGGACCCGGCCCGCTACAAGCAGATTGAGGGGACTGACGCCTGGATGCCCGGGCGGTACGACCTCTACTTCCCCGAGAACAAGAGCCAGATGACGTTCACGCTCACGACCGTCAAGCAGACGCACAAGCCGAGAAACATTCCGTTCCCAAACGACAACACATTCACCCTGCCGACCGACCCGGGGGTCGAGAAGCGGATCGAGATCCGATGACCCCCCCGCCCGCCAACCCACCGACCGCGCGCATGCCCAAGACCGCCCCGCACAGCACTCGCTATTCCAGACCCGCGGATTGGTCCGCGGCGCTCATCCTCGCGCTGCTCCCGGTGCTCGCCGGCGCGCAGCCCGGGCCCGGCCCTGCGATCAACCAGCCCGCGACGGCCCCGGCGGCGCAGCCGACGTCTCGGCCCGCGCCGGCCGCGCGCACACTGTTCGCGCACGGCACCGCCGACCGATTCTGGATCGCCCGGGTCGAGACGCGCAACGAGTCGGGCCGGACGGTTCAGCAGACGGTCGTCCGCGAGCAGAAGATGCCCACCGGGCAGTGGCGCGAGGTGACGACGGTCGGCGCGCCGATCCTGGGCCTGTCCAACCTGCAGGGCGACGCGGTCGTGCTGCTCGAGGACGGGGCCTGGCGGCGGCTGAACACGACGATGTCGACCGGGCTGACGATCCCGGGCGTCGGCCCGACGCTGGCGTTCGCCCGCGCGCCCGGTGCGCTGTACGCGGTCCGCGATTTCGAGGGCGGCCGCGCCGGTGCGCTCGAGGATGAGGAGCCCGACCCGGCCGCCCCCGCGTCGGCCGCGCCCGTCACGCGCCCGGCGACCGGGCCCGCGGGCGCGACGCGCCCCGCGACCCGGCCC
>DATHXE010000407.1:0-10939 GCA_035459845.1 Tepidisphaeraceae bacterium
CCGTATGGCGACGGAGCGAAGCCCTGCGGCGCTCCGCCACCGCCGTACGCGGGCGGCGCCGCGTACGGATTGGGCGCGTATCCCTGAGGCCCATACCCTTGAGGCGCCGGCGGTGGGGAACCGTACCCGACCGGCCCGCCCGCCAATGCCGGCATCGGCGGGCCCGGCCGCTTCGCGCCGCCCGCGAACGCCTTCTTGATCCCGCCCATGATCCGCCCCAGCGCCCCGCGCCCGTCGCGCCGCACGAGGAAGTAGTACGCCAGCGCGAACGCGATCACCATGTGCAGCACCATCATCGCCGCCCCGCCCCAGAACCCGGCAAAGTCTTCGCCCGGGCCCATCGGGGTCGGCGTCCGCAGCGCGTCCTGCCGCCACGTCGGCGTCATCCCCATCAGCCCCTGCATCGCCCAGTAGGACGCGCAGAACGTTCCGGCGATGAACCCGGACAGCCCCTTCATCGGCGCGAACGCGCCGCTGAACAGGATCATCGGGATCACGATCGCGATCATCAGCATGACCGCCTTCTCGCCGTCGCGCACGCCCGCCGAGATCGTCAGGCCCACGAGCGTCCCCACCCAACTCGCGAAGAGGACGATCACGTACTGCCCCACCACGTTCCCCGCCTCGATCCCGCCGCCCACGTTGATCACCAGCACGATCAACGCGCACTGGATCGCCCCGATCAGGAACAGCGGCAGCACCTTGCTCAGCAAGTACGGCAGGGGGCGCACGCAGATCAAATGCTCGTGCTCGTACACGTCCTGCTCGCGCACGATTTCCCGGATCGACCCGAACAGCGACAGGAACAAGGCCGTTACGATCTCGCCGAAGCACAGGATCTTCTGCTTCTTCGCCCAGTTCAGCAGGTCGTCGCCCTTGATGCCGCCGACCATTACGCACACGAGCATCGCGACCATCGGGGCCATGCCGATCAGGATCGCGGGCGTCTTCACGTCCATCAGCATCGTGTGCACGTACCGCTTGGTCAGCAGCCTGAGTTGCCGGAAGAACTGGGCCCGACCGAACTCCGGGTCCTGCACGGGCGCCGCCGGCCCGGCCTGGCCCGCGCCGCGCGGGTCGCGCGCCGTGACGAACTGGCGGTGCGCCTCGCCCGCCGTGTACCGGTCGCGCCAGTGCTGGCCGGGGTGTTTCTTGATCGACCCGTACGCGTCCTCGATCGTCTCGATCTCGAAGTGTTTCTTGAAGTCCGCCGGCGGGCCGTAGAACGTCAGTAGGCCGTCGTGCACGAACGCGACCTGGTCGCACAGGCTCGCGCTGTTCGCGTGGTGCGTGATGCAGATGACTGTCACGCCCTCGCGCGACAGGTCGCGAAAGACCCCCATGACTTCCTTTTCCGTCGCCGGGTCGAGCGGGCTGGTGACTTCGTCGAGGAACAGCACCTTCGGGTTTGACAGCAACTCCATCGCGATCGTCACGCGCTTTTGCTGCCCGCCGGAGAGCCGCTTGATCACGTCGTTCTTCTTCGGGGTCAGCCCGACGAGCCCGAGGACGCGGTCGATGTTCTGGTCGATCTCGGCGTCCGTCACGTCCTTCGCGAGGCGCAATTTCGACGAGTACCGCAGCGCGTCGACGACGCGCAGCGTGTCGTGGAAGATGTCCTTCTGCGGGGCGTACCCGATCGACACGGCGAACGACCCGAACCGGTCGTAGAAGTTCTCCTTGTCGTAGCGGATCTCCCCCTGGTTGGCGCGCTCGCGCCCGCTGATCGCCTTCATCAGCACGCTCTTGCCGGCGCCGCTGGGCCCGAGCAGGGCGACGAACTCGCCGGGGTTGATCGTCAGGTTCACGCCGCGGAGCAGCGACAGCGGCTGGCCCGTCTCGCGGTGGGGGACGGTTCGGCCCACATCCCGCAGGACGATCTCGAACCCGCCGCCCGCCTTGCGGGTGACCAGGCGCGCGCCGTCGAACGCGAGGTGCTCGCCGCCCAGCGCGATGACGTCGCCCTTGACCAGCGTGTGCGGGGCCGTCAGTCGCGTCCCGTTCACGTACGTCCCGTTCGTCGACCGCAGGTCCTCGATGACGAACGCGCCCGCCGCGGTCCGGGTGACCCGCGCGTGGCGGCGCGAGACCGCGAGCGACTCGAGTGCCACGTCGGCGACGGTCTTGTCGCGGCCCAGCGTGACGGCGTCGCGATTGAGGTCGATCGTCACCTTCCCCGTGCCCGTACTGCCGGCCGGTTGCGGCTCGGGCGCGCCGGGCTTGCGCGCGGGCTGGAACACGGTCTGCTCCATCCCCTCAGCCCGCGCCGGCCGCTGTGGCGCAGCGGGGGCCGCGCCCGTCGCCTGGTTGGGCAGCGCGGGCGGCGCCGACCCGCGCGCCGGGATCGGCGGCGGCGGCGGGGGCGGAGTCGCCACCGCGGGTGCGACTGGTGCGCCCGCAGACGCCGGCTCCGTGCCCGGCGGCACGACCGCAGTCTCACTCATCGCCGCACCCGCGACCACCGCCGTGCCCGGCTCGACCGACGCCACCGGCGGCGCAGGGCTCTTGTCGACCACCGGCCCGACTCGGCTGCCGGGCCGCGTGCCCACCGGCAGTTCCGCCGCGCCGCTCGCCAGCACGCCGCCGTCCGTCTCGCCCGCCGGGGCTTGTTTCGCGAACGGGTCCAGCGGGTCCACCGCCACGCCGGCCGCCGACGTTACGGGCGGCGCAGCGATCGATCGCGCCGAAGCTGGCCGGACCACCGTTCGCTCTTCCGCGATCCGCGCCTTGTCCAGCGGGATCCGCGCGGTGATCGTCACGTCCCCGAGCCGGAGCACGTCGCCGTCGCCCACCGCCGTCGGAACGTTGGGCGCGAGCTGCCGGTCGTTCAGGAACGTGCCGGACGCGCTGCCCAGGTCCTCCACGTGCAGCCGCCCGTCCTTCACCGTCAGCTTGCAGTGCCGCCGGCTGACCGTCAGGTCGTTGACGAACAGCGCGCACTCCTGGTGCCGACCGACCGTGAACGTGCCGGACTCCAGCTTGGCCGGGTCCAGCCGCTCTTCCGCAGACCCCCCGGGAGATTGAATGCTCAGCGTGACGGATAGGGACATTGAGTTGATCAGTTGAAGGCCGAACTCAAGGCTCAGTTAGGCAGAACTGCCAATCGGTTAACCCGCATACCCATCGCACGCAATCCCACGCGCTAAAAATGTTTGTCTTCTCTGCGCCCCCTCCGCGTCCTCTGCGTCTCCGCGGTGAACTCTGTTCCGCATTTCCTACGGCACGTTGATCAACCGCACGTTCTCGTTCCCGAACCACGGGCTCTTGGGGTCCGCGTCGTCCGCCGGCAGGCCGCCGACGACGACCAGTTCCGACAAGTTTCCGTTCGGCTGCAGTGCCGGGTTGACGTCGAGCGGGCGCGCCAGACGGAAGATGATCGCGCCGTTGCCGCGCTCGTCCTCGCGCCACTCGGGCCGCGAGCGCTGGTACTTACCGCCCGCCGTCGTGATCTCGAAGTCGCTCGACCCGACGTCGGCCACGCGGCGGAACACGCGCGTCCCGTTCGGCCCCGCCTCGGCGACCTGGATCTGCCAGTTCTCCATCGCCCGCGCGAACCGGCCCGCCGGTTTCGCCTGGTTCTGCGTCAAAAACTTTTGCGCCCAGGCCGAATTCCGCGCCCGCAACACCGCCACCCGCGCCCCGGCGATCCGCTGGCGCACCGCGCCGTCCTTGGTGATCAACTGCTCGGGCAACTTCCCGTCCGCGCCCTTCGAGTCGACCGCGCGCGCCAGCACGTCGTCCTTCATGATCAGGTCGAGCATCCCCAGCAGCGCCGGCGAATCCCCCGCCCCGTCCGCCTCGGCCACCTCGCACACGAGCCGGAGCAGCCCCCACCGCACGTCCCGGTCCGTCGTCCGGCCGAACATCGCCTCGAACATCGCCAGCTTCTTGAGTCGCACCGCCACGCACACCAGCGGCTCGTCCGGCCCGCCCGCCGTTGCGTGGAACTTCGCGGCCCCCAGCCCGGGCGGCGCGATCTGGTCGCCCGATGACAGGCCGATCACCTTCGTCAGCGGCGCGTCCAGCCCGCCGTCGATCATCGCCTGCACGTCCGCGTGTGCGATCGTCGCCCCGCAGTCGATCAGGCTCGCCGCGAAGGCCACGTCCTTATGCCGCAGCGCGTGGGCCAGCATCGTCGCCGGCTTCGCGTCCGCGGCCGCGCCCCAGGCGATCGTCTGATTCGCCAGCGGAGCGAACGCCGCGACGGCGCCCGGCGACTGCTTCACCATTTCCGCCGCCCGCGCGAACACCAGCCCCAGGAACTTCGAGTTACCAGCCCGCGCCGCAATGTCGATCGCGGTCGGCGCGTCCGGCGTCATCGCCGCCGCCCCCGGTTCGTGCAACCGCTCGCGCAGACCGTCCGCCAGCGTCTGAGGCTTCTTCATCCGCTCGCACACCTGCGCCGTCAGCTGCACGCTCGCCTCGCCGTCGTCCGGGGCCGTCCGGTGCAGCACGTTCACGCCGAACCCCGGCGCCGGCCCGCGCACGCGCGTCCGCACGAACAGCTCGTCGTAGTCCAGTCCGTCGACCTTCCCCAGGTCCTTGAAGACGTCTTCAATGTCTTCGCGGCGCACGCCCTCGAGGGGCTTGGCCTTGGTCCCGCCCACCAGCGCCCGGTGCGTGATGAACCGCCCGAGCACCTGGGCGTCCTTCGTGTCCTTGGCGATGACCCACGGCGTGCGCTGGTCGCTGTTGCGCACGGCCCAGTTGTCGCCGCTCAGCAGCCGGTCCACTACCGCCAGCTTCACGTCCACGTCCGACCCTTCCGCCCGCCAGCCCAGCGCCAAGTGCAGCGGCGTGTTCCCGCGGTTGTCGGTCTCGTCGATCGCCTTCGGGTAGGCCGCCTTGAGTAGTTCGACGACCGCCAGCCGCCCGTTCGCCGCCGCCGCGTGCAGCGGGCCCCGGCCCTGCGCGTCCGTCATCTTCAGCAGCCGGTCGCCTCCGGGCATCTTGATCAGGAGTTGGACGATCTCCTTGTTCCCGCGCTCGGCGGCGATGATCAGCCCCGTTCGGCCCTCCTTGTCTCGTGCCCGCAGCGGGACGCGCGGGTTCTCGTTCACCTGCACGCGCACCGGCTCGATCGCGTCGGCGGCCACGTTCGCCAGGAACCGCGCCCACAACTCCGGCTGGTGGTAATCCTTGATCGCCCGCGCGATCGGCGCGGCCAGCGGCGCGCCGGCGCTCAGCGCCACCGCGTCCTTGCCCGCGGCGTCCTTGAGCGTCACGTCGGGGCTGCCGTCGTCCAGCAGCGCCTTGAGCGCGTCCAAACTTCCCTCGGCCGCGGCCTTGTGCAGCGGCGTCTGCTGCCCCTCGCCGAGCGGGTCGATCCGCGCGCCCGCCGCCAGCAGCGCCTTCACCGCGTCGGCCCGGTCGTAGATCGCCGCCACGTGCAGCGGCGTGAGCTGCCGCCGCACCGTCGCCTGGTTGATCACGCCCACGCCCCCGTCCTTCGCCACCGCCGCGGGGTACAACTCGTTCACCAGCGCCCGCACGTCCCCGCCGAAGCCGACGATTGCCGCGTAGTGCAGCAAGTTCTGCCCGTCGGACGTGTTCGGGTCCGTCCGCTTATCCTCGCGCGCCTTGGCCGACAGCGCCTTCACCCGCGGCATGTCGTTGGCCCTGATCGCGTCGAGCAGGTCGAAGTGGGCGATGGCCACGTACGTCGCGTTCGCGTCGGCGTCGGCCGCGTCGGCAGGGGGGAGCAGGTCGACGGGCCGCTTGCCCTGGGCGTCCTTCGCGTCCGCCCGCTCCTTGTGACCGGTCAGCATGAGCACCGCCAGCGCCGCCGCGCGCCGCTCGGCGGCGGCGTGGAGCGCGGTGCGGCCCGCGTTGTCGGCCGCCTCGACCTTCGCGCCCGCGGCCATCAACCGCCGGGCTACTTCCACGCTCACGTCGTCCTTCCCGACCGCCAGGTGCAGCGCCGTCCGCCCGTCGGCGTCTTTCGCGCCCAGGTCCGGCTTTTTCTCCAGTAGCGCGCCGAGCCCCTCGCGCCAGCGCGAGATCACCGCGAGCATCACCGGCGTATGCCCCAGCGTGTCGACCGCGTTCACATCCGCACCGCGCTCGAGCAGCGCGGCGACCAGGTCTGGCGCCTGACGCGCCGTCGCCAGGTGCAGCGGGCTGTCCCACGGGCTCGGCACCGGGTTGGGCTTGGCCCCAGCCTCCAGCAGCTTCGTGAACGTCGCCGTGTCCTTCTTCGCCAGCGCGACCTGCAGCGCCGCATTCTTGTTCGCGTCCACGGCGTCCAGGTTCGGCCGCCGGGCGAGCAGGACGTCGCGCGACTCGTGGTCCAGGTTCGTCACCGCCACGAGCAGGGGGGTGCGGCCGGTGGCGTCGGCCATATCGACCTTCGCCTCCGCGCGGATCAGCCGGTCTGCCAGCTTCGCGTTGCGGTTCGATATGGCGATGAACAACGGCGTCCGCCCGTGCTTGTCGGGCGTGTCCGCGTCCACGCCGCCGCCAAGCAGTTTCTCCACGCGCTCGGCGTCTCCCGAATCGACCGCCCGGTGCAAGAGCGTCTGGCCGTTCTCGTCCGGCGTCTCGCGCCCGCCGTGCTGACGCAGGATCCGCACCAGGTCCAGCCGGTCGCCCTTGAGCGCGAAGTCGACCGGCATCACGCCCGGCGCGTCAGGGTCCTCCGCCGTCGACAGCGACGACCGCCGGCTGAGCAGGTCCGTCACCTGCACCGCGTCACCCTTCTTCAGCGCCTGCCAGAACAGGGCCGGCCGCGGCCAATACATGTAGTACCCCACCGCGCCCCCGCCCCCGAGCAGCAACAGCACCGCCAGCACGAGCTTCACGGGGAACCCGCCGCGCCGCGCCCGCTTCCGCGGCGGCTCCGTCAGTTCCAGCAGGTCCACCCGCCCGCGCGACCCGCCCGCCGACAAATTCACGGTGTCCTGCGCCCGCCCCTCGGCCTCCTGCACCCCGCGGAGCATGTCCGCCGCCGATTGGTATCGGTCCGCCGGGTTCTTCCGCATCGCCGTGGCGATGACCTCGTCGATCGCCGGCCACACCTCGCCCGGCCGCGCCCGGCTCGCGGGCTGAAAATCATCCCCCCACCCCGACGGCAAGTTCCCCGTCAGCGTCTTGTAAAACACGACGCCCATCGCGTACACGTCGCTGCGCGCGTCCACCTTCGTCGGGTCCGACATCTGTTCCGGCGCCGCGTACTCCGGCGTGTGCGCGCTCGAACCGGTCGCCGTCAGCGAAAGCTCTCCTTCCGACAGCCGGCTCGACCGCGCGATGCCGAAGTCCGCCAGCATCGCATTCCCGCCCGCGTCGATCAGGAAGTTCCCCGGCTTCAGGTCCCGGTGGATCACGCCCGCCAGATGCACCGCGTGCAGCGCCTCCAGGGCCTGCTTCATCAACCGCAGCACCGTCGGCACCGTGATGCCCGCCTTGATCAACTCGCCCAGGTTCTGCGGCTCCCCGCCGGCGCCGGTCACCAGTGCCATGACGAAGAAGTGCAGCCCCGCCTCCTCCCCCCGGTCGAACACCGGCACCACGTTCGGGTGCTGGATCCGCGCCAAAATCTGGGCCTCCCGGCGGAACCGCTCGATGAAATCCGGGTCGCGCGTCAGTTCGGTGTTGATCACCTTGACCGCCACCTCGCGGTCCAGCTTCTCGTCGGATGCGTAGTAGACCTTGCCCATGCCCCCGCCGCCGAGGTAACGCGTGATGCGGTACCGCTGGCACAGCACGCGACCGATCAGCCCCCGCGCCCCGGGCGGCGGCGGCTTCACCGCGGTCTGGTCGGCGGCGGGGTCGGCGAACGTGTCGTCGTCGCGCGGCTTGGCAGGCGTATCCTCCCACCACGCCGGCGGGCTGAACGCCGCCGTCGGCGCGGGTTCTTTTTCGCCCTCTCCCTCCAACCCCGGAGGGGACGTGGCCGTGTCATGCAAGTCTTCTTCCGCCTGCCGCGCGCTCGTCTCCTCCGCCTCCGCGATCACCCCCGCGCCCGGCTCCGCAATGTCCAACGGGTGCACCACGCGCCGCGGGTTGACGACCGTCGACGCCGCCTCATCCCCGGGCACCAGCGAGTCCTCCTCCCCGCACGATGCGCAGACGACCGACCGCGCCGTCACCCCCGGCTCGGGCAACTCCGCCCCACACCGTCGACATGATCGTACGTCTGGCATGAGTCGCTGCTCTCCAAGGCGCTTGCCTGCGCGCCCACACCCCTTACTCGATCACCGTGCCACCCACGGCATGGCATTGTAAACAAGCGCCAACACCGTGCCACCCTAATGCGGCACGGCCACGACCTAGAGCGCACCGATGGCGGCAGGGCCGCTTCAGCGGCCCTGAACACAACTCAATCCCGTTCACAGTCATCGCCCCCTCGGCCGTTCTGTTGCACGTGCTCACTAACTTCTGCCGCCACCCCCATGTCCGGTTCCCTTTACGTTTCCAGCCCCGTCACTACGATAACCCTCCCTTTCGCCCACGGAATACGAGGAACACACGCCATGCCCATGAAGATCAAAGACCCCAAGTCCTGCAAGTACGACCTGGTCGCGCTCGGCGAATCCATGATTCGCCTCTCGCCCCCCCAGCACGGCCGGATCGAGTTCAGCCCGCTCCTCGAGGTCTGGTGCGGCGGGGGCGAGTACAACGTCGCCTACGCCCTGTCGCGCCTGGGCCTCCGCACCGCCTGGGTCGGCGGGCTCAACTCGTCGCCCATGGGCGCCATCATCCGCAACCACGCCCGGTCGGCCGGCATGGACGTGTCCTACGCCGTCGAGCGCAAGTACGACGGCGTCGGCAAGAAGGACCGCATCGGCCTGAACTTCACCGAGGTCGGCGTCGCCAAGCGGGGCTCGGTCACCCTTTACGACCGCGGCCACACCGCCACCTCCGGCATGAAGCCCGGCGAGGTGAACTGGAAAAAGCTGTTCCAGGAAGACGGCGCACGCTGGCTGCACACCGGCGGGATCTACGCGGCCCTGAGCGAGGGCACCCGCGCCGTCGTCGCCGAGGCCGTCAAGGCCGCCCACGAGGCCGGCACCATGGTCTCCTACGACCTCAACTTTCGCTCCAAGCTCTGGAGCACCAAGGAAGCGATCGAGACCACCAAGCCGCTCGTCCCGTACATCGACTGCCTGATCGGCAACGAGGAAGACTTCGAGCAGGTCCTCGGCTATCACGCCGAGGGCGTCGACGTCCACAAGGCCGGCCCCCTCGACGTCGGCCCGTTCAAAAAGATGGTCGAGCGCGTGGTGAAAGACTACCCCAACATCAAGGTCGTCGGCACCACGCTCCGCGGCGTCAAGACGGCGACGATCAACGACTGGTCCGCCATCATGTGGGCCGACGGCACGTTCTACGACGGCCCGAACTTCGAGAACCTGGAGATCGAAGACCGCGTCGGCGGCGGGGACGGGTTCGCGTCGGGCTTCACGTACGGCTTCCTTACCGGCAAGACGCCGCAGGAGTGCGTGAACCTCGGCGTCGCCCACGGCGCGCTGCTCATGAGCACCATGGGCGACACGTCGCAGATCACCCTCGAAGAACTCACCCACGTCGCGGGTGGTGGCAGTGCCCGTATCAAGCGCTAGCACCGGTGTGCCCACTTCAGTGGAGCGCTCCGATCGCTCAACACCGTCGAAAGCCCACGGAGCTTGCTCCGTGGGTTTCTTCATTCCTCACGATCCACCAATCAAGCCCCTCCCCACCTCCCCCCGATACTGCTAATAACTACCGAGTCCCCCTTCGCGCTCTTCGCGTCTTTGCGGCACTCTTATCGGACGCGCAACGTCACCACGGAAGGACCCATGTTCGGCATCAAGACCCGCCTCAAAAAGTTCCTCGGCACCCGCAAGACGCTCCTCCACAACTACAAGATCCTCCGCGAGGACTTCGCCCAGCAGAAGTGCCTCGAGACCGGCTCCTGCGTCGACGCCGCCGGCGACCCCGTCCCGTGGATCACCTTCCCCGCGATCGAGTACATCAAGCAACTCGACCTGTCCCACGCGCGCGTCCTCGAATACGGGTCCGGCTTCTCCACCCACTTCTGGGCCAAGCGAGTCAAGCACGTCACCTCGATCGAGGACGACAAGTCCTGGTACGAGCGCATGTCCAGGAAGATGCCCAAGACGGTCGACTACCGCCTGTGCCCCGACGAGGAGACGTACGTCAACGAGGTCAAGAAACTCGACGGCAAGTTCGACATCATCGTCAACGACGGCATCCACCGCTTCCGGTGCGGCCAGGCCTCCCGCGACCGCCTCAAGGACGGCGGGTTCATCATCCTCGACAACTCCGACTGGTGCGCGAAGACCGCCGCGTATTACCGCGACTCCGACCTGATCGAGGTCGACATGCACGGCTTCTGCCCGCTCAACCAGTACACGATGACCACGTCGTTCTTCCTCACCCGCTCTTTCAAGCCCAAGCCCGCCCACGACCACATGCCGACCTACGGCCCCGGCGCCGAGCACGTCGACCCCAAGGAACTCGAGGAGTGGGTGCGCGGGTAACGCGCCCCGCAGGATGGGCTCCGCTCCCGCTCGCGCCACGACCCCTCGAACCCCGGCGCCGTACCTAGCGGTCGCACCGAAGGTGCACGTGACCTCTCGCCGACCCGCCGTGCCCGTCCGCGCGCGCTGCCACGTACACCCCACCCCTTGCCGCGCCCCCGATCATCCCCGATGATCCCCGCGCCCTTCACAACTGACCACTAACAATTGACCGTTAACAGCTAACCCATGCCCAACCGCATCCTCCTCACCACCACCAGCTACCAGGACACGCCCGGCAAGCACCACGACCTGCTCGCCGGCTCGGGCCTCGACGTCGTCCGCGCCCGTGGCCCCCTTCAGGAGGCCGAGATGCTCAAGCTCCTCGCCGACGGCGAGGGCTTTGACGGCCTGCTCAACGGCGACGACCTGATCACGTCCCGCGTCATCGACGCCGCCCTCGGCACCCGCCGCAAGCT
>DATHXE010000408.1:0-1695 GCA_035459845.1 Tepidisphaeraceae bacterium
GACGTCGGACCGATCATCGCCCGAAACGACGAACGGGCGAACGCCCGAATGGCGGTCGCCCGTTCGTGTTTCGGTGCCGGAAACTGCCGTTACTGGGCGCGGTTGAACCGGTCCTCGGCGACCTTCCAGTTCACGACGTTCCAGAACGCCCCGATGTAGTCCGGCCGGCGGTTCTGGTACTTAAGGTAGTACGCGTGCTCCCACACGTCCAGGCCGATCACCGGGAACGCGCCCTCCATGATCGGGCTGTCCTGGTTGGCGGTGCTGATCACCTCGAGGTTTTGGCCCCGCTTGACGAGCCAAGCCCAGCCCGAGCCGAAGCGGGTGGTGGCGGCGGCGGTGAACTTCTCCTTGAACGCGTCGAACGAGCCGAACGTCGAGGTGATCGCGGCGGCGAGGTTGCCGACGGGGGCCGTCCCGGGCTTGCCGGCCGGATTCAGGATCTCCCAGAAGAGCGAGTGGTTGTGGTGCCCGCCACCGTTATTGCGGACGGCGGTCTTGATCTCGTCCTTCACGATCGCCAGGTTGCCGGCGAGGATCTCGTGGAGGGGCTTGCCGTCGAGCTCGGGCTGCTTCTGCACGGCGGCGTTGAGGTTGGTCACGTAGGCGTTGTGGTGCTTGCCGTGGTGGATCTCCATCGTCTGCTTGTCGACGTGGGGCTCGAGCGCATCCGACGCGAACGGCAGCGGGGGCAGTTGGAACGGCATGGGCGGGTCTCCTTATTCCGGATTGCTGGGCCGGCTCGGACCACCGAATTGGCAGCGGTCCGCCGACGCGGCTTAGCCTATGCGCGCGGTGTGAGTTGGTCAACAAACGACGTGATCAGGGCCGCCGCGCTCGCGCCCGCCAGTAGCGCACGACGCTCGTGAGGCCGGCGAACCGGAAGGATGGGTCGATGTAGTGTCCGATCACGTAGAACGCGAAGTAGTAGGCGCGGGCGAAGCCCCAGACGGCGAGTGCGAGCAGCGAGGCCGCGCGCCAGGACGGGGTCTCCCACAGGAGGATGCCGGCCGAGAGAGAGCTGAGCAGAACGAACAATCCGGCCTTGAGCGCCATCAGCCGCGGTGAGGTCAGGTCGCGCATGGCGGATCGTTCGCGCCGTCCATCACGCGAAAAGGGCTGGCTCCGGAAGGAGCCCGCCCGTTAGGTCATTGAGGTCACGCGTCGGCCTTAGGCCTGCGGGCCGCGCCGCCGGCGCTTGCCGAGCAACGCCGCCGCCGCGACGCCGGCCAGGCCCAGCGCGCCCGGCTCGGGCACGGCCTGGGTCGGGGCGCCCTGCGGGGCGCCCGTGTCGCCCGCCGCCGCCATCTCCTGGGCCAGCGCCCAATCCGCGGCGAAGTCCGGGGCCGGGCCGGCGGGCCCCGCCAGCGTGGACCCGTAGTTGTTGCTCAGCTGCACCAGGTCGTTCAGGCCGACCTCGCCGTTGTAGTCGAAGTCGCCGTCGTACCACCCGACGGCCGTCGGGCTGCCGTAGTGGTTGGCCAGGCGCACCAGGTCGTTGAGCCCGACCTCGCCGTTCAGGTCGGCGTCGCCCGCGAGCGTCGCGCGGACGATCAGGGTCGTGTCGTCGACGGTGACGTTGGTCGCCTGGCCGAGGCTCAGCACGCCGCCGCCGGGGCCGAAGACGTCGAGCGCCTCGGCGTACCCGACGGCCAGCAGCTGGCCGGTGCCGACGCTCGCGGCCGCGTCGGTCGA
>DATHXE010000409.1:0-7121 GCA_035459845.1 Tepidisphaeraceae bacterium
GGTCCGCCCGCGCGCTCCGGCCGCTTGATCTGCATGACGTTCGGATACACCTGCCGGAGCCGGCCCACCGGGTCGATCACCGGCCCGTCGTCCAGGATCGTGACCTCGACGTAGTCGTCGCGCGACTTGCCGTCGCCGTCGCCGGCGAGCAGGTCGGCCATCGTCCCCGAAACCCGACGGACGTCGCGCTTCGGCGTCAGGTGGATCGATTCGACAGCGCATCTGCCGTCGCCGTCCATCTCAACGACGTACACGCCCTTGGCTTGGTCCGCTTCGTCAAACGAGTACTTCAGGAGCGACCCCGAATACCGCACTTGTGTCGCGATCGACCGCGAGACGAGACTGGCGCCCCGGTCCGACTCCACAGGAGTCGGCGTGGAGCCGTCGTTGCTCGCTTCGCGTCGCTCCCCATTCCAAATCGTCTGCGGCGCGTGCAGGTGCCCCAGCGCGACGTAATCGAACCCGGCGAAGTGCCCCGCCGCCACCGTCCCCGCGCCGCCCACGCTCAGCGGCCGCTCGCTTTCGCACTCGGCCCCGCCCATCACGAACGCGTGGCCGACCATGATGCTCCGCCCGCCCTCGTGACCGGCGCGGATCCGCCCGCACACCTCGCGCATCGCACTGTCGTGGCAGACGCACGGCCCGGCCCCATCGCCCAGCGCCTCGCGCACCGTCGCGGGCTCGGCGTACGGCACCGGGTATACCCGCACCTCGCCGAACGCGTCCGCGAACGTCACCGGGCGGATCGCCGCGGTCATCTGGCCCGTCACGTACAGCCGGTTGTCCTTCAGCAATCGCGACCCGAAGTTCAGCCGGTGCGGGCTGTCGTGGTTCCCCGCGATCAGCACCACCGGCACCTTCGCCTCGAGCACGATCTTGCACAGAACTTCGTCCAGCAGGTCCACCGCCTCGGGCGGCGGGATCGCCCGGTCGTAGATGTCCCCCGCCACCAGCACCGCGTCCGGCTTCGTCTCCCGCACCAGGTCGACCAGTTGCAGCAGCGCGTACCGCTGGTCCTCGGTCAGGTGGACGCCGTGAAACAGGCGCCCCAGGTGCCAATCGGCCGTGTGGATGAACCGCATGCGCGAGCCTCTCCCTCCACCCCTAACGGTTCTATAACCCGGAGTGCTTTAATCTCAAAGAAAAACGCACGTTCGCGACCCGCGCCAGGAGGAAATCCCCGCGTGCGCAGCATGCCTGCTTGCGGGTTAGCGGTCCAACCCCTCCGGACAATCCCACCCGGTAAATCACCCCCCGCGCCGCCGCCGCCCCCACACCCACGCCCCCACGAGCGCAATTCCCATCCCCCCCGGCTCCGGCACGCTGTACGTCACCGACAGCGTCGGCCGCGCATTCACGTCCGCATTATTCCGCGTGTCGAACCGCCGGGCCGTCTGGTTAGTCGACTCGTCGCCGATCAGTTCCCAGCCGAAATTCGTGCCGGAATTGGCCAGCCACCCCTGTACGTCGGCCGCGAGCGCCGCGCCCGACCACGTGTACGTCCCGTTCTGATTGACCAGCGTCGTCGCGCTCGCCGCCGGGGAAAAGTCCCCGCCGGGCGTCGACCACTCGGTGCCGGTATAGCTGCGGTGTTTCCACGTCGCGTCACCGGTCGTCGCCCCCGCGCCGTTCCCGCCCGGCGACCCGGAGTTCGACGTCCCCTCGCCCCAACTCGCCAGCACGCGGTGCGCCTCGATCGCCCGCTCGGTCGTCTCGACCGTCCGCGACATCGACAGCGACAGCGTCACGGAGTCGATCGTCGCCCCCGCCGGGATCGTCGACACGTCGAACGCGATCAGCCCCCGGCGCAACCGGAATCCCTCCGCCTGCTGTGTCCGCCCGACGTAAAAGTGAGGCCCCGCCCCGTCGCTCAGGAGTCCGTCGGGCTCCTGGATCAGCGCGTTGTCCTGCGACGGCGAGAGGACCACCGTCGCCGCGCCCGCCGACGCCGCCACGAGCGAACCGACGCCCGCCGCGATCATCAACCCTCGCCACATCCTCATCGCCCGCTCCTCGTGCGCCTTCCCATCAGCCATCCGCCCGCGATCGCGACCAGCCCGACCACGCCCGGCTCCGGCACGGCCGTCAGTTGATACACCACGCCCGTCGTCCCGCTCGGCCCGACGATCTGCGACGTCATCACGTACAACTCGCCGTCCGCGTCGCGCCCGAAGCCCTTGACGTACCGGTTCAGCGCCCGGTCGTCCAGGCCGATCTGCAACTCGCGGATCTCACCGGTCGACAGGTCCGCGTAGAACAGCCGGCCCAGCGCCGGGTTGAACGCCTTCGAGAAGTCGCCGAACACGTACTTGCCGACCAGGCCCGGCATCGCCGACCCGCGGTAGACGAACCCGCCGATGATCGAGATGCCCTCGTCGTGGTCGTACTGGGCGATCGGGTCGGTCAGGCCGCCCGGGATGCCGGTCGAGTCGTTGAACACGCCGCCCGTCAGCGGGTCGAACCGGAACGTGCCCTCCTTGTACCGCCACCCGTAGTTCTTCCCGACCTCGACCTTGTCGATCTCCTCGACCTTGTCCTGTCCGACGTCGCCGACGTACAAGTTGCCGCCGTCGAACGAGAACTGGAACGGGTTGCGGAACCCGGACGCGAAGATCTCCTTGGCCCCGCCCGTGACCGCGAACGGGTTGGTCCCGGGGATGCCGTACTTGCCGTTCGCCGAGTTGTTCCCGTTCGGGTCGATCCGCAGGATCTTCCCCAGCAGAACGTTGTTGTCCTGGCCGTTGCCGATCGTCGAATTGTGGCCGTTGGGGTTGGTGTCGTTCGCCCCGCCCCCGTCGCCCGAGGCGACGTACAGCATCCCGTCGGCCCCGAACGCCAGCGTCCCACCATTGTGGTTGCTCTGCGGCCGGTCCATGCGCAGGATTTCGGCGCGGGTCGACGGGTCGATCTGGTTCGGCGACGCCGGGTTGACGCGCCACGACGCGATCACGCTGTGGTGGTTGGGGGCGGTCGTCGCGCTGGGGTTGACGAAGTCCGTCGTCCCGCTCGCGGTCGGCTCGCTCGTGTAGGTGAAGACCCGCCGGTAACCCGGGCTCGCCGGGTTCGAAAAGCCCGGGTCGAACGTCAGCCCGAGGAAGCCGCGCTCGTCGTAGTTCGTGCTGAGCGAGACGAGCCGGGCCGACAAATCGAGGAACGGCGTCGCCAGCTTGGCCCCGTTCTCGATGACGTAGACCTGCCCGGTCTGTTCGACGACGAACTTCCGGTTCGTCCCGTCGCTCGGCGCCGTCAGCAGAAGGGGGGAAACCAGCCCGCTGGCGATCGTCGTCAGTTCGACCTTCGCCGGCCCTTTCTGGATCTTCGGGACGATCGGGTCGGCGAGTTGCGCCCCCGCGGCCCCGCCCCACGCCAGCAGCCCGACCAGGGCCGCCGCCCACCCCCGCGCGCACCCAAAGCCCGATTCAGGACAAACCCTCCCCCGCAGCCGAACAAGATCGGTGGCCACGAGCACTCTCCTCTCTCCAACTCCCAGCTTAACCGCACTTTGCGGGAAGTCGAACAATTTCCGCGGCCTGTCAGACATTCCGGCCCGCGACCGTCTCGGCCAGTGCACACGCTCCCGACAGGCGCGCCCGGGCGGATCCCGCGCGCGTCCCGTTTGCGTGACGCCCACGCGGCCTGCGGATTCCGAGCCCGACCCATGAGCCGACTCACCCCCATCGCCCTGACCGTCGCCCGCGCCAAGCGCGCGGGTGTCGCGAGTACCACCGACCCGCCCGTCGCCACCGAGGCGCAGCCCGTCGCCGTCGCGCCCAAGCGCGACGTCAACGCCGCCATGGAGGTCCTCGCCCCGTTCGTCCGCGAGACCGCCCAGCGCATCCACGGGCGCTACTTCGCCCTCAAGCGCCAGACCGCCCAGGACTTCGTCCAGATGGCCCCGGCCCTGATCTGGTCCCGGATCGAGCACTTCGCCGACTGGTACTACCAGGAGCTGCCGCCCGAGGTTCGCGCCGAGGGCGCGCGCGACGGCGGCAAGGACTTCTTCGCCGCCTGGTGCTACCGCGAGCTCAACTTCCGGTACCTCGACTTCGGCCGCGCCGCCAAGGCCGAGCCCAAGGCCCAGGCCCTGGGCGACGCCCCCGACGTCGCCGACCACCGCGCGCCGATCGACGAGCCCAGCGTCTACGACTTCGCGCTCTCGCCCGAGCAGGCCCACGCCCTCCAGGGCTGGGACCCGCTCGACGGCGTGATCCTGTTCTGCCTGGCCGGGCACTGGTCGCAGGTGCCGCCGGCCGTCTGGGAAGCGTGGCTCGACGAGCTGGGCCTGACCGGGCCGTTCCCGCCCGCCGAGTTCGTCGACGCCCCGCGCCCGAAGAAGCGCCTGCGCCTCGCCGAGGCCCTGCACGTCTCCCGCGACGTGATCTTCCAGCGCTGGCACCGGCTGAAGAAGAAGTACCTGGCGTGATGCACGATGTAGTTGGCCGCAAAGACGCAAAGGCGCAAAGAAGACCAAGCACAACCCGTGATCCCGTCTTCTTTGCGACCTTTGCGTCTTTGCGGCCCGTTTTCCGACCGAGACAAACCGACACCGACGCCCCCGAGGGCCTTATGAAGCAGACGTTGACCATTCCGTGGGGCCAGCTGTTCCCCGCCGCCGCCGACGACGATTCCCGGTTCGCCCCCCACCGCGACAAATCGATCGCGCTGGTCATACCGGACCGACTGGTCAGCCCCGCCAGCGCCGCGCGGTACGCGCGGCTCGCCGACTCCATCGAACGCGCCCTGCGCGAGCCCCTCGCGCTGGTGAGTCGCCCAGCTCACACCGGCGACCCGCACCTCGTCCAGTTGCTCACACACCGCGGCGCCGCCGTCACGCTGGTCGTCAGCAACGCCCCGTCCGCCACGTATCGATCGCGAAGAGTGTCCGCCGTCATGGAAACGCCCGCCGTCCCACCCTCCCGCCGCGCCGCCCGCGAAGAGCTCATCTGCCGCACGATCGTCCGGCACGCGCACTTCGACCCGGACCGCCGGGCGTTCGTCCTCCCGCCACAGTCAACTTCGCCCGAGTCCGCCATGAGTCGTTCCCACCCCCATTGGCCGCGTTTCGACTTCCTTCGACCCGAGAACTGGGGATTTGACGTCCGCCAAGGTTCGTCCGGAAACCCGAAAGGTAAACCGGTCGACCCGTCGAATCCGCAGTGGGTCGCCGCGAGCGTGCTGAGTATTCCGAGTCTGCCGGCCAAGCCGTTTACGCATTCGCCGATCGCCCGCCCGCGACACCGAGATTGCTTTGACACGCTGACGACGACGACCGACGCGGGCCGGGGGGATCCGGCGGGGTGCCTGCTCCGACTCAGGCAGGCAAGGGTGGAAGCCGACTACACGATTCGACCGGGGGAAACGGGGGCCGCGGCCGCGTGTTTCCGCGCGGCCCTGGCGCTCGGCCGCGCCCGCCTGTTCGGCGCGGACATTCCGCCGGCGGACGACTTCACCCTCCGCCCGGCCGCCGCCGCCGCCGCCGCGACGGTCCTGTATCGACTCGTTCGCCGTGCCGCCGATGCCGCGCGCGAACTGCCGCGCCAGATGCGCCGCGCCGGCGCCTACGGCCGGCGCGACGTCGCCCTCGAACTGCTCGAGCTGCGCACCGACGCGTGGGCCGCCTATCTCGCGATCGACGAAGCCCTCGCCGCCGAGACGTACGAGCCGACCGAATCCGCCCAGGGTACGACCGCTACGACCGACGGCCGGCGCGACGTCCTGGGTAAGCGCATCGGGATGCTGGTGCGTGCGATCGAGAATCTGGACGCGAATCTTCAGAAGCGAATCGCATTACTCAAACCCGCCGCCGGCACTCGACTGATCGAGAACTGGCGGCGTCTTCTTGCGCCCGCCTACCGGGAACTCTTGCCGTGGTGGCTGGACGACGCCGGATCCCTCTCGTAGCCGCCCCGCTTGCGGGGCGCGTCTAACGCCGCCCCCGATCGCGGACGATGCCAGCTCGAACGGGAGCGCCCTCGGACGCCCCCCGCAAGCCGGGCGGCTACAAGCGCTCAGTACACCAGTCGCGAAATAGACGCTCGCCCGCCCCGCAGTCGCTCGGCGGCGCCGCGGCCCACCCGCAAACGCGTTCGCGAGCCATCGCCCAAACTCAAGCCTGCGGCAGCAGCCGCGCGATCCGCGTCAAAATCTCCGGGAACGGCGTCGGCTTCGGAATGAAGTCGTCGGCGCCCAACTCCCGGGCGCGGTCGTCGGCGCTGGGGTCCCCGATCGCGCTGTACATCACCACCGGCACCTGCGTCAGCCGCGGGTCGTGGCGGATCTTCTCGAGCAGTTCGTACCCGTCCATGTCGGGCATCATCACGTCCAGCACGATCACGTCCGGGGCGGGCGGGCCGGCCAGAAGCGAATTGAGCGCGTCGCTCCCCGAACTGACCGTGCGGGCCCGATGCCCGCGCAGCGCGAACAGCCGTTCGAGCACCTGCCGACTCCCCGAATCGTCATCGACAATCAACACCGTGGCCATCGCGGGGGCACCCTTCCGGGGTCAAAACATCCTCGTACCGCCGCAAGGGCAGACTGCCCGCGACGATTTACTCCCCGTGCAAACCCCGTGCTGGCCTAAGGATTTACGCCGGAAGGCCTTCTACGAGTAAGGCGATTGACCCCGTGCATTGATCACGATGGTCCAAGGGGATTCGCCCCGACACTCTGTCCGACAGGTGATCCGTTTGTGGCGTATCGAAAAAATGCCCTTTCAGTCCCTCCGCCCCGCGTCTCACCCGAACCGGCCGCAAATGTACTCTTCGGTTTGCCCCATTTTCGGCCTCTGGAAGATCGTCCCCGTCGGGCCGTACTCGACCAGCCGCCCAAGGTACATGAACGCCGTAAAGTCGCTCACCCGGGCGGCCTGCTGCATGTTGTGCGTCACGATCGCCACCGAGTACTTGGCCCGCAGGTCCAGGATCAGCTCTTCCACCTTGGCCGTCGCGATCGGGTCCAGCGCAGAGCACGGCTCGTCCATCAGCAGGATCTCCGGCTCGGGCGCGATCGCCCGCGCGATGCACAGCCGCTGCTGCTGCCCCCCGGACAGCGCCAGCGCACTGCCGTGCAGACGGTCCTTCGTCTCGTCCCACAGCGCCGCCGCGCGGAGCGCCCGCTCGGCC
>DATHXE010000410.1:0-13535 GCA_035459845.1 Tepidisphaeraceae bacterium
GAGGGTGACGGTGTGTTCGATCGTTGGGGCCTTGCGGCCATCGGTGGCGGTGACGTCGAACGCCTGGACTTCCTTGCCGTCGATGAGCAGGGCGGCCTTGATCGGCTCGCCGTCCTTGCCCTTTGCGGCCTTGGCGTCGTCGGGGCGGGCGGCGGTCCACTTGGCGTCGGGGGCGCCCACGAGCGCGCGGGTGCGGAGCTTGTACTCGCCCTCGTCGTTGAGCTTGAACTTGGTGAAGATCGAGCCGGCGAAGACGGGGCGGTAGCGGACCTCGGGGATGCGGCCGGCGGGCTCGGTGAACTGCGCGCCCGTGTGCCGCGAGTTCGGCTTGATCGGCTCGAGTGCGATCGCCTTGGCCATGATCGTCTCGGCGGCGGCGAGGTAGCGCTCCATGAGCACGGGCGAGACCGAGAGGACGTCGCCGATGTTGTCGAAGCCGTGGCCGACGTCGTCCGACGGGAAGTCGGCGGCGGGAGCCCAGTCGACGCCGAGCAGGTCGCGGATCGTGTTGTCGTACTCGGCGCGGTTGAGGCGGCGGACGGTGACGCGGCCCGGGTCGGGCTTGGCGGTGCGGTCGGCCTTCTCGAAGATGGCGCCGACGGCGGACAGGAACCTGGTTTTCTCGGCCTCGGTCGGCTGCGGGCGCTTGTCGGGGGGCATGTCCCCGCCGTGCACTTGCTCGAGGGCGGCCTGCCAGACCTTCCGGCCCTTAAGGATCGACTGCTCGTCCTTGAAGGTCGTAAGGTCCAGGTCGGCCTTCTTGGACTTGCCGCCGTGGCACTCGATGCAGTGGGTCTTGATGAACGGCTCGATCGCGCCGAGGCCGGCGGGGGTGACCGCGGCGGCCGTGGGCTTTGTATCGGCGCGCGCGACCTCACCGGCGGGCGGGAGCGCCGCCCAGGTCAGCGAGATGAGCGCAACGAGAGACACCCCGACCGCCATGCGGCGGCGGTGAGACCGGCATCTGCTGATTTCTTGAGTTGTGTGTCGAATCATGAGTCAGACGTCGCCCCCACCCGCGCGGTTCGGGCGCCCCGGCGACACTACCCGTACGCCAGATGCCCCGGGATGTTGTGCCACGCTTTCGCCCGCTACCACTGCGCTTCTTCGAACGGGTTCAGGTTCGCCTTCGGCTTGGGCTTGGGCAACATATTGATCATCGCTTTGACCAGCGACGCATCGCCCGGCCCGCCCACGCGGACGTTGAGGGGCGAGCCCTTGAGGAGTCGGTATTTCGAGGCGTGCAGCTCCGATTTCTTCGTCGCCAGCTCCTTCAGGGATGCGACAGTAAGCACCTGAGGGGTCAGGAGTTGCTGGAATCGAGAGGGTGACGCGAACGCCAGTGGACCGCCGCCCTCGTCCACTTCGACCAGCGGCGTTCGCAGCGGCGAGGTGAGGGCGATCGCGGCGGCGTCCTCCTTCGCCTCGGCCATCAGCGCGTCGATGTCGGTGTACGGGACGGCCGGGCGGGCGCCGTCGTGAATAATCACATGGGTGGCGTCCGGATCGACCTTGGGGAGGGCGGCGACGAGCTGATCGAGCCAGCGCGGCCCGCCGGCGGTGACTTTGACGCCGACGAACCCGAAGTGCCCGCCGTACTTGCGCTTGCCCTCTTCCAGATCTTCCGGCAGGAAGACGACTTGGATCTGCTTGACGTTGTCGCGGTTGGCGAAGAGTTCGACGGAGCGGAGAAGGGCTTCCCGGCCGTCGATTTTGACGTAGGCCCCGCCGGCCTCCGCGCCCATGCCGGTCGGGGCGGCGGTCAGTACGATCACGCTAAACGTCGGCTCGGGCTGGGACATGCGGCAAACCTCCGAAGAAGACCGCCGTAGTCTTGGCCGCGCGGCAGGGGGTGTCAAGCCGGCTCGGGGCGATGATTCGCGCGCCGTTGACAGCCGGGGCGTGAGCAATACAATTCCGAACCCGTCAATCGCCCGGGATGGTTGTTTAAGGATCGCCGGGCGGCGGAGTGAGCGGGCTCGTAGCTCAGTTGGTTAGAGCGCGTCCCTGATAAGGACGAGGTCGTTGGTTCGACTCCAATCGGGCCCATTCTGGCAACCCCTTGCTTCTGGCGAGGGGTTGTTTCGTTTTGGGGGAGTGGTGGGGTCATGATCTAATGAGTGCCATGAGAGGCACCGCGCTGGTTATCGGCGTGATCGGGTTCATCGGGGCGATCTCGGCCGGTGCGGTCGAGCCGCCGGTGTATCCGGGGAAAGAGTGGGTGGCGGTCGAGCCGGCCGGCGCGGGTTTGGATGTGGCGCGGCTGGGCGAGGCGCGGGCGTACGCGCTGACGGGCGAGGGCAGCGGGTTGATCGTGCGGGGCGGGCGGGTCGTGATGGCCTGGGGGGATCCGAAACAGCGGTACGACCTGAAGTCGACCACGAAGAGTTTCGGCGCGATCGCGCTGGGGCTGGCGGTCGCGGACGGCAAGGTGAAACTCGATGACTTAGCGGTCCGGCATCAGCCTAGCCTGGGCGTGCCGCCGGATGAGAACGCGAAGACGGGGTGGATTGGGAACATCACCGTGCTGCATTTGGCGACGCAGACGGCGGGGTTTGAGAAGCCGGGCGGGTACGGGCGGCTGTTGTTCGAGCCGGGTACGAAGTGGAAGTACAGCGACGGCGGCCCGAACTGGCTGGCGGAGTGCCTGACGCTGGCGTACGGGCGGGATCTGAACGACGTGATGTTCGAGCGCGTGTTTGCGCCGATCGGGATCACGAAGGACAACCTCGTCTGGCGGGCGAACCAGTACCGGGAGAAGCAAATCGCGGGGGTGGCGCGGCGGGAGTTTGGCGCGGGGATCGGCGCGAACGTGGACGCGATGGCGCGGGTCGGGCTGATGATGCTGCGCGAGGGGCGGTGGGGCGAGCGGCAGATTCTCCCGGCGGATTTCGTACGCCGGTGCGGGCGGCCGGAGGCGAGGTTTGCCGACGTGCCGGTGGACGCGGATGAGATGAAGGTGCACGGGAAGGCGCCGCCGCACTACGGGTTGCTCTGGTGGAACAACGCGGACGGGACGCTCGCGAACGTGCCGCGGGATGCGTACTGGTCGTGGGGGTTGTACGACAGCCTGATCGTCGTGATTCCGAGTTTGGATTTGGTCGTGGCGCGGGCGGGGAAGGGGTGGGCGCGGAAGGCGGGCGCGGGGCATTACGAAGTGCTGGGGCCGTTCCTCGGGCCGATCGTCGCGGCTGCGGGTGCGGCGGAAACGAAGCGGGCGGACGGTGGGAAGTCGCCTTACCCGCCGAGCGCGGTGATCGGCGGTGTCGAGTGGGCGGCGCCGGACACGATTCGGCGGCAGGCGAAGGGGAGCGACAACTGGCCGATGACGTGGGCGGACGACGGTCACCAGTACACGGCGTACGGGGACGGGTGGGGTTTCGAGCGGGCGAAGGGCGAGCCGAAACTGAGCCTGGGGATCGCCCGCGTCGAGGGGTCGGCGGAGGATGCGCGCGGCGTGGACATTTCTGCGCCGACGATCGAGGGTGCGGGCGACGACGCGCGCGGGCAGAAGGCGAGCGGGATCCTTTGCGTCGACGGCGTGCTCTACCTGCTGGCGCGGAACGCCGGGAACAGCCAACTCGCGTGGTCGGCGGACCACGGCAAGACGTGGGCGCGGGCGGCGTGGAAGTTCGGCACGAGCTTCGGGTGTCCGACGTTGCTCAACGCGGGGAAGAATTACGCGGCGGCGCGGGACGGGTATGCGTACGTGTATTCGCCGGACGCGGACGACGCGTACCGCCCGGCGGACCGGATGGTGCTGGCGCGCGTGCCGGTGAAGCGGATTCGCGAGGCGTCGGCGTACGAGTTCTTCGCGGGGCCGGGCGGCGACGGCAAGCCGACGTGGTCGGCGGATGTGACGCGACGGGCGGCGGTGTTCGAGCACGCGGGGCGATGCTTCCGGTCGACGGTGACGTACGCGCCGGGGCTGGGGCGGTACCTGTGGGTGCAGCGGATCCCGCCGCGGGGGGAGGCGCGGCCGACGGTGGGGGCGGGGAACGGGCTGGCGATTTTCGACGCGCCCGAGCCATGGGGGCCGTGGACGACGGCGTACTACGCGGACGTGTGGGACGTGGACCCGGGGGACACGGCGTGTCTGTCGCCGAAGTGGCTTTCGGCGGACGGCAAGACGGGGGCGCTGGTGTTCGCGGGGGAGGACAGTTTCGGCGTGCGGGGAGTGAAGTTTGAGGTGGTTGGGGTCGGGGGGCGGTAAGATCCGGGGCGTCGCCGTATGCTCCGCTCCGGCTTGACCGGGCGTGTCGGGCAGGGGGATACTTGAGGATGGTGGTCGGGCGCACGTCGGTTCGGCGCTGATCCGGGACGCGGCACTGGCAAGCTTACGGCGTGCCAGTGCCACCCGCTGGGCGCACTTCTTCGGGGCCTTGATTTCGGAGCGTGATCATGTCGCCTGTTCGTCTCGCGCGCGTTGGCGTTGTCGTGGCGCTGGTGTTCGGGCTGGCGGTGTCGGCGGTGGGGGCCGAGAAGAAGCCCGCGCCGAAAAAGCCCGCGCCGAAGAAGCCGGCCGAGCCCGCGAAGCCGGTGGAGCCGCAGTGGGCGGCCGAGTCGACGATCAAGCTACCGGCGCCGGTGGACGGGTCTGCGGTGGGCGGGTCGGGCAAGTACCTGATCCTGCACCTGCGCAAGCTGCAGCAGTTGGCGGTGATCGACGTCGGCGAGGGGAAGGTGCTGAAGTATTTGCCGATGCCGTCCGGCGACCTGGCGATCACGGCGGGGGCCGAGAAGCTGTTCGTCGGGATCAAGGACCTGAAGCAGATCCAGCGGTGGGATTTGGCGAAGCTGGAGCGCGAGGTGACGGTGCCTGCGCCCGAGGGCGGGATCGGGTCGATCGCGATGGGGGCGTCGGCGATGGCGCCGCTCCTGGTGGCGGAGGGGATGGAGAAGAAGTTCTGGCAGATCGATCCGAAGACCATGCGCGCGGACCCGGTGCCGTCGAAGCACTGGGCGGGGCAGGGGGGCGGGGCTTGGGGGCCGGAGCACGTGCGCGTGTCGTTCGACGGGCAGACGTCGATCGCGAACGGCGGCGGGTGGGCGGGGATCGAACTGGGCGCGATCGCGGGCGGCCGCGTGACGGACGTGCGCTCGGGCGGGTACGTGAACGGCGAGGCGCTGGTGGCGGGCAACGGGCAGCTCGTGTTCCGCGGGCCGGACGAGATCCTGCGCGGTGACCTGGAGTCGAAGGTGACGGGGATCAAGGGGACGGCGTTCCCGGCGCACGACCCGGCGTTCTCGGTCGCGTGGCACGACGACCGGCGGCGGGACGATACGCCGCCCACGTTGACCGTCTTCGGCAATGCCGACCCGCGGCCGCTGGTGATGCTGCGCGGGCTGACGGAGCTGGCGAAGGAGTCGCAGCTGCCGCCGTGGGAGCGCGTGCACCTGTTCCCGCGGCTCAAGAAGCTGATCACGATCGGCGACGGCGGGGATCAGCTGCTGATACGCCGGTACGATTTGGAGGAGGAGCTGACCAAGTCGGGGATCGACTTTTTGTTCGTCGAGTCGACGCCGCCGTCGGCGGCGGTGCGAGGGAAGGCTTACGCGTACGACATCGCGGTGAAGTCGAAGAAGGGGGGCGTGAAGCTCGAACTGCAGGCGTCGCCGCCGGGGATGACGCTGTCGGCGGACGGGAAGATCGCGTGGACGCCGGCGGCGACGTTCGGCGACCCGACGGCGACGGTGATCGTGCAGGTGTCGGACTCGTCGGGGCAGACGGTGTTCCACTCGTTCGTGATCCGGATGGGCGGGGCGGCGGTGGTGGCGTCGGCGGTGCCGCCGCGGGGCGCGCCGGCAGCGACGCCCGCGAAGCCGGAGCGGACGAGGCCGGCGACGGGAGTGAAGCCGCCCAAGCCGGTGCAGGGCGTCGATCCGGACGGGTCGGCGGGCGCGCAGCTGGTCACGCTCGAGGAGCCGTTCGCCGAATATCACGCCGCGAACGCCGGGCGACTGCTCGTCTTTTACCAGCCGCGGGCGCGGCAACTGGCGGTTTACGACACGGCCTCGGGCAAGGTGCTGGGGACGATCAAGTTGGGGGTGGACAACGTGCGGTTCGCGTGCGGGCGCGACATGGTGGTCGTCGCGCTGCCGGACCAGCGGATCTTCCAGACGTACAGCCTCAAGACGCGCGAGCGGGTCAAGTCGGCGCCGTTCCCGAGCGCCAGCCCGTTCAAGGACGTGCGGATGGGGAACGACTCGGCCGGGCCGGTCTACGCGCACTTCGGGGCGGACCTGGCGGCGATCGACCTGGCGACGCTCGCGCCGATCAAGCTTCGCGGGAAGCCGGTGCCCGCGGGCGAGAAGATCGACTACCGCGTGTCGGCCGACGGGCAGACGGTGGTGATCTGGGACCCGCACATCGGGCCGACGCCGTTCACGATCGCGCGGGTGCGCAACGGGGCGGTGACGCCCGTCGTGTCGACCGAGGGGTTCTCGATGGGGAACCGGCGGTTCACGCCCACGGCGGACGGGTCGCTCGTGCTGTACGAGACGACCGTCTACACGGCCGGCGCCAAGCCGCTGAACACGACGCTCAAGGGGTACGAGAACTTCGTGCCGACGTCGGACCCGCGGTTCCTGATCGCGGTGAACGAGACGGAGGGCAAGCGGAGCGACCTGGCGATCTGCACGGCGGTCGACCGGCGCGTGCTGGCGGAGCTCAAGGCGGTGTCGAACGTGGGCGGGACGGACGGGTACGACCGCGGGCGGTGCGGGATCGTGCACGACATGCCGGGCGCGGGCGAGCCGCGCGTGGTGTATCGGCCGGACGCGAAGCTGATCGCGCTGATCCCGGTGACGAACGACCGGATCGAGCTGATCACGGTCGGGCTGGGCGCGGCCGGCGCCGCGCCGGGGGCGCTGGCGGTGGTGTCGCTGCCGCCGTCGGAGATCGGCGTGGGGGAGACGCTGTCGTACCAGGTGCAGGTGGTTCCCGAAGGTGCGAAGGTGCAATACAAGGTGGACGCGGGCCCGCCGGGGCTGACGGTGTCGCCGGCGGGGCTGGTGAAGTGGAAGGTGGCGCAGCGGCCGGTGGGCGGGACGGCGAGCGTGATCTTGTCGGTGCGCGACGCGGGCGGGCAGGACGTGCCGCACGCGTTCGAGGTCACCGTCACGCGCCAGGCCACGGGGGCGGGCGGCGCGACCGCCGCGCCCGCGCCGGCGATCGTGAAGGCCGACGAGCGGCGGATCGAGCTGCCGGCGGGCGAGGCGCGGTTCGCGTACGGGCTGGGCGGGCGGGGGCTGATCCTGGCGGGCGAGCATTTGGCGGTGGTCGGGCCGGACGGACTGGCGATCAAGGAGAGCCGCGTGTTGCCCAAGGCGTACGTGGCGATCGTCGAGCGGCCGACGTATTACCTGGCGATCGCGAAGGAGCCGCGGTCGATCGATTGGCTGGACAAGCGGACGCTGGCGGTGACGCGGTCGCGGCCGATCGCGTTCGAGGCGCTGATCGACCTCGTGCCGCACCCGACGCGGGCGATCAGCTACGTGTCGTACGTGCAGCCGGGCGGGCTGCCGCGGCACCGGTTCATGATCGTGGACGAGCAGACGGCGGAGGCGCGGACGGACGACAATTGGATCGGGCGGTGGCTGGCGGTGTCCCCGGAAGGGGGATTCCTGCTGGCGGGGATCCAGGAGACGTACCGCAAGGGGAGCGACATCATCGACAACCCGGACCGGATCTGGATCGTGCCGACGTACGGGTCGATCGACATGCTGGCGCGGTACGATCTGGACGCGGCCGGTTTCCCGGAGCGCGTGGCGCACAAGGACGGCGTCGGCGGGGGCGGGGTGGGCCTGCGGATCTCGGCGGACGGGAAGCGGGCGGCGTACCTGTCGGCGACGGGCTTCCCGGCGGGCTCGGGGAACGTCGGCGGGTGGGACCCGACGGATTTGCGCAAGCTGCCGGTCGCGTACCTGACCAAGGGAGCGGCGACGAGCCGCGACCTGGCGTTCCACCCGCTGCTGCCACTGGTGGCGGCGCCGGCGGACGGGAGCGTGGTGTTCTTCAACCGCGAGACCGGGGCGCGCGAGCCGGACCGGGTCGAGGGCGCCGACGCGCTGGTCGGGGCCAAGGTCGAGCGGGCGTACTTCTCGCCGGACGGGCGGAACGTGTTGCTGCAGACGACGGTGGGCGAGGTGCGGTACCTGCACGCGCTGCCGCTGAAGTTGTCGGCGGAGGAGGCGAAGGCGATGGGCGGGTCGTTGCCGCGGCCGGATAAGGCGGTGGAGACGAAGAAGGCGCCGGCCCCGCCGGCGACGCCGAAGAAGCTGCCGGCGGTGCAGGCGTGAGGTCGCATGGCGGGTGTCATGCCCTCGTTGCACCGGGCACCGGCCCTTCACCCGAACAGTGACCCCTCGTCCTTCACCTCGCGGACCGGCATCCCGGCCAGTTCCATGAACCGGCGGCACGTGGCGACGGAGTAGCCGGAGAAGTCGTTGTTGAAGAAGACGTACGCGTCGGTTAGCGACGGCGGGGCGGCGTCGAGCTGCGCCTTCCACCAGGCGAGGCTCGGGGTGACGTCGAGTTGTTCGCGATTGAGCTCTTCGAAGCGTTCGTGCTGGCCGATCAGGCGGACGTAGGTGAAGTCGGCGGTGGTGATCAGCCCGGCGGGGCGGGAGAGGTAGTCGGCGGCGACGAGGGCGCAGTTGTGATTGCGGAGCAGGTCGAGCGTGCGGGGCTCGCCCCAGGTCGCGTTTCGGAACTCGACGGCGAAGCGGACGTCGGTCGGCAGGGCGGCGAGCAGGCGCGTCAGGTCGTCGAACTGGTCGATGCCGGTGCTGGGCGGGAGCTGAATTAGGACGGCGGCGAGCTTTTTGCCGAACGCGCGGAGGACGTCGAGGAATTCGTGCATCTGGCCGATGCGCTTGTGCATGGCCGGCTCGTGGGTGACGGCGCGCGGGGCCTTGGGGCAAAAGCGAAAGTGGTCGGGCGTGACGTCGGCCCAGCGGCGGACGCGGTCGACGGGGGGTGTGGCGTGGAAGGTCGTGTCGAGCTCGACGGTGTCGAAGTGCTTGGCGTACCAGGCGAGGTAGTCGCCGGGCTTGACGCCGCGCGGGTAAAAGACGCCCGCCCAGTCGGCGTAGCTGAAGCCCATGGTGCCGGTGTGGAGGCGCATCGCGTCCGGCATTGTTGCGCCGGTTGTCGCGTCAGGTCAAAACGACGAGGCGGTGGCCGGCGTGGTCGGGGCAGGGCAGGGGGTCCGTGGCGGGGATCCGCCCGGGGCACGTGGCGGGCATGGAGTGATCGACCAGAAGGTCATGCAGGGTCGTGCCGCGGAGGAAGTCTAGGTACTGGCGGGTCATCGCGGCGAAGCGGCGGTGCAGGCCGCAGAGTTCCATCTGGCGCCCGCCGGTCATCAGGGGGCATTCGGGGTCGGTCGGGAGCGTGTCGAGCGCCTTGAGCACGTCGTAGAGGCGCACCTGCTCGGGGAGCCTGGCGAGACGGAATCCGCCGTGCATTCCGCGCTGCGATTCGACGAGCTTATGGTGGGCCAGGAGCTGGAGGATCTTCCCGAGGTAGTTGCCGGGGATGTTGAGGGCGGTGGCCAAGTCGCGGGTCTGGTGGTAGCCGTCCTCGGGGTCGTGGGCGAGATAGACCAGGGCGCGGAGGGCGTAATCGGTGGTTTGAGTGAGCATGGCAATCTCCTAATCGGATGTGTTTGTATTATTCGGCCATTGATTCGAAGGGTCAAAGATAATATCAGTAGAATGTCCGATTTTGTCGTGGGAGGCGTCTGGCGGGTTGAAACGGAGGTGGGGGCATGAATTGTGAGAGGCGAGGGGGTAAACCCCTACAAAAGTGCTCTCCGTGTGAATTTGGGACGAACTGGATACGGTTTTTCGTTATACTCACCGCCCCATCTGAAAACGGAGGCCTTTTTGGCAAAACGTTCCACGCGCGGGTTTACGCTGGTCGAACTGCTGGTCGTGATCGGGATCATTGCGCTGTTGATCTCGATCTTGCTGCCCGTGCTGGGGAAGGCGCGCGACGCGGCGAACAAGACCGCGTGTTCGGCAAACCTGCAGCAGATCATGCGGGCGACGCTCATGTACACGCAGGAATCCAAGGGGTACATGCCGTTCCCGAACAGCGACGCGAACCCGTACCCGGGGCCGGGGTGGCTGTACGACCAGACGGTGGCGCCGCCCACGAAGCAGGATCAGGTCGAGCAGGGCGTGCTGTGGAAATTCCTCAACACGTACAAGGTCTACCACTGCCCGGGCGAAAACGAGCCGTACGCTCCCGGCAAGGCGCACAACCTGACCAGCTACCTGATGAACTGGGCGGTGGGCGGGTTCGGGCACGACAAGATTCTCCAGACGGGCGCGAAGCCGACCCGGCCGGCGGTGAAGGTGACGATGATCCGCGGGGCCGAGGCCTGGATCTATTGGGAGGGCGACGAGACCCGCGCCCACACGGACATGTACGACGACGGCACGAACGAGCCGCAGAACGGGATCACCAAGCGGCACGGGAAAGGGGCGTCGATCGCCCGGCTGGACGGGAGCGTCATCTGGGTGACGTTCGACGAGTACGACCAGGAGCTTAAGGACGGCCCGAGCAAGTTGTTCTTCTGCCCGGTGAACACGAAGGGCGGCTGGACGACGGCGCGGTCGGTGCAGACGAAGTAATCGTCCTGAGGGATGCGGGAACGAACCGAACCCACGGAGCGAGCTCCGTGGGCTTTCTTTTTGCGGCGGGGAGATCCGCGGACGGTCCGAGAATGTGCAGTCGGACGGCGCTCGCGACCGATACCCGCAGTGGGATCGGTGCGCCTATGAAACCAGCCCGGCAGCGGGATCGCCTGCGTAAGCTCGTGACGCGCACGAAGGGGCCTGCGCCCGTTCCGAGCGGTTCGCCGGCGCCGTCCGCGGGTTCGGCGGCGACGCTCGAGGACCTGCTGCGCCGGCCGGCGGTCAACCTCGACACGCCCGAGGCGCAGCGGTTTTTGGCGGGGAAACGCGTGATGGTGACGGGTGCGGGGGGGTCGATCGGGTCGGAGATCTGCCGGCAGGTGCTGCGGTTCGGGCCCGAGCGCCTGATCCTGGTGGAGCAGGCGGAGGGGGCGCTGTTCGAGATCGACCGCGAGCTACGGCAGCGGTGGCTCGGGGCGGACATCGTCCCGTACGTCGCCGACGTGACGGACGCGGTGCGCGTCGGGCGGGTGTTCGGCGCGGAGCGGCCGCAGGTGATCTTCCACTGCGCGGCCCACAAGCACGTCCCGATGATGGAGCTGAACCCGGGGGAGGCGATCAAGAACAACGTGGTGGGGACGAAGGTGGTCGCGGAGGCGGCGCTGGCGAGCGGGGCGGCGGCGTTCGTGATGGTGTCGACCGACAAGGCGGTCAACCCGACGAGCGTGATGGGGGCGACGAAGCGGTTTGCCGAACTTTACATCCAGTCGCTGAACGGTGTGGGGGAGCGTCCATTGTCCATTGTCCATGGTCAATCGTCGGTTGCGTCGGCGATGGACAATGGACAATTGACAATGGACAAGGGGCGAACGCGTTTCGTCGCCGTGCGGTTCGGGAACGTGCTGGGGTCGTCGGGGAGCGTGGTGCCGATCTTCGCCAGGCAGATCGCGGCGGGCGGGCCGGTGACGGTGACGCACCCGGACATGCGGCGGTACTTCATGACGATCCCGGAGGCGAGCCAGCTGGTGCTGCAGGCCGGGGCCATCGGGCGGGGGGGCGAGATCTTCGTGCTCGACATGGGCGAGCCGGTGCGGATCCTGGATTTGGCCCAGGAGATGATCCGCCGGGCCGGGCTGAGGCCTCACGACGACATCGCGATCGAGTTCACGGGGATCCGGCCGGGGGAAAAGCTGTTCGAAGAGCTGGCGGGCGAGTCGGAACGCACGCGGCCGACGGGTCACCCGAAGATCCGCGTGTGGGAACTGCCGGTGACGCCGCGGGCGCGGGTGGAGCAGTCGCTGGCGGCGATGGTAGAGGCGGTGGACGCGCCGCGCGAGGCGGCGGTGGCGGCGCTGATGAGCGCGGTCGAGGAATACCGACCGGAGGGGGTCGGGATGCGGGTGGTGCGCGAAGTCGCGTAGGGTGGGTCTTCCGGGTTCTGCTGTGCGTGCAAACGGGGCGAAGCCGCAAGCGGCAGAAAGCCCGCGCGCTCCGCCCCGGCGCAAAGGCGTAAAAGACGCCCAGTCCCCTAAATCTAAAGTTTTCCCGGACCTGACGTCGATCCCAGTACTGGAAGCGGGCTTTTGTGCGTGCGTGTTAGATGGGCAGGGTGAGCCTGCCCGGTGGTCGGCCGAGGGATTGGCCGGTCCGTTCGAGTTTGCCCGACGTCCATTGCCAAGGAAGGTTCGCCATGCGGATCATCGCGGTCATCAATCAAAAGGGCGGTTGCGGGAAGACGACGACGAGCATCAACCTGGCGGCGTGCCTGGCGCGCCTGGGCCAGAAGACGCTCCTGGCGGACCTGGACCCGCAGGGCCACTGCGGGGTCGGGCTGGCCGTCCCCGAGGACCAGATCGAGCGGACGATCTACGACTCGCTGATCGAGCCGTCGGACGGGCGGCCGAGCCGGATGAGCGAGGTCACGTGGCAGATCGCCAGCGACTTCGATTTGGCGCCGGCGAACATCAAGCTGGCGGCGTTCGAGCAGATCTTCGCCGGTCGGGCCGGTCGCGAGGACCGGCTGCTCAAGGCGCTGGACGGCGTGCGCAACGTGTACGACTGGGTGGTGATCGACTGCCCGCCGAGCGTCGGTTTGCTGACGTTCAACGCGCTCCGTGCGGCCGACGAAGTGCTCGTGCCCGTGGAGACGGGGTTCTTCAGCCTGCACGGGCTGACGAAGATGATGGAGACGCTCGAACTGCTCAAGGAGCGGTGCAACAAGGACATTTTGATCCGCGTGCTGCCGACGCTGTACGACACGCGCACGAAGCTGGCGCGCGAGGTGCTGCAGGAGCTGCGGGCGCGGTTCCGCGACTACCTGATGGAGAGCGTGGTCAACTTCAACACGAAGCTGAAGGAGGCCGCGAGCTTCGGGCAGCCGATCACGGAATACGACCCGGGGAGCCGGGGGTACAAGGACTTCGTGAACCTGGCCCGCGAGCTGATGGGCCACCGGCCGGTGGAAGTGGAGCCGAGCCTGGGTGACGGGCGCCTGAGCCGCCCGGCCGAGCTCGTGCAGCGGGCGAAGCAGCTCGCGCAGCTGACGAATTACCAGTTCGGGCGTGGGAATGCTCCGGCCACGCGTCCGGCGGAAGCGCCGGTGACGCCCCCGCCGCTGCCGCGGGTGCCGGTCGCGGAGCCCGTGACCGCCAGCGCGCCCAACGCGTTCGCCGCTTTTGCGGAGATGGCGCGGTCCGGGCCGGCGCCGGTGGCGTTCGGCGGGCGGCGAAATGAGCCCGAGACGCTCGCGGGGCGGCACGAGACGTTGGCCGCCAATGCCCGGGCGGTCGTCGCCGCGGATGCGCACGCCGGCTTCGGCGAGCTCGAACTGATGGACTCCGAACCCGAGCACGCGGCCCCGTCGCATTTGTCGTCGTCGCGCCCGGCCC
>DATHXE010000411.1:0-7429 GCA_035459845.1 Tepidisphaeraceae bacterium
CGATCCGCGTAACGGTGCTCGTCAAAGACAACAGGGGGGCGCGGGGTGCTCACTTCAGTGAGCATGCCAAAACCCGCGAGATTTCCGACGTGCCGCGCACCGCACGCGTCAGTCGATCGCCAAAATCGCCGTCCGCCGCACCTGCCGGAGTACCAGGTCTTCCTCGTGCGCCTCGAGCGGGGTCGGCGCGGGCGGCGCGTGGATCCGGCCCTGCGTGACGGTCGCCCCCGCGTCCATCGCGGCCCGCAGTTGGTCCTCGGTCTCGAGCCCCTTGGCGACCGCGATCGCGCCGTGCCGCGCGACGACCGTGCACGCCGCCCGCAGCACCTCCGCCGCCCCGCGGTCCCGCTCGGCCGCCCGGCAGGCGTCGCCCTCGAACTTCACGTACCGCGGCGACAGGTCCTCGACCAGCGTGAGCAGGGGCGACGCCGGCCCGACGTCGTCCAGCGCCACCGCGAATCCCGCCGCCCGGAGCGTATCACTGACCGCGCTCAGGTGCCGCCGCCCGGGCAAGCCGCCAGCGCACAGCGCCTCGGCGTCCACGATCTCGAACACGACCTGCCCGGCGGACAGCCCGCCCGCGTCCGCCGCGGCGCGGCTCGACCGCGCGAGCACGTCCGCCCGCTCCACACCCGCCGCCGAGAGGTTGACGAAAAACTTGAGCGCCGCGTACCCCGTCTGCGCCGCCGCCCCCATCGCCGTCGCCGTCGCTTGGCGGTCGAGCAAATATCGCACGCCCGCGCGCCCCGCCGCCTCGAACAAGCGCGCCGGCAAAATCTCCGCCCCGTCCGGCCCGGGCGCGCGGACCAGGCACTCGTACCCGTGCACCGCGCCCGGCGGATACTCGACCAGCGGCTGAAACGACACCGCCAACCGCCCGGGCGCCAGCAGCCCATGCACCCAGTCGTCCGCGTATTGCGTCAGGACGGTTTCCAGCGATCTGGCCAGCGCCAGCGCCCGCCGGAGCCCGCGCTCGTCCGCCCCGCGCGGGACGACCGCCAGCCGCGTGTCCCGCCGCTCCGCCTCCCCCAGCCCGGCGGCGACCCGCCCGAGCATCACCCGCCAGTCCACTTCCCCGACCTCCACGCGCACGCCCGGCCCGACCGCCTGCGCGTCCACCCCCGCCGCCGCCAACTCCGCCCGAACGCGCTCCCGTGCCGCCTCCCCCGGCGGCAAAAACACCACGAACCCGGGCCCGGGTCCCGATTCGAACTGTCTCGAGGTCGTGCGCTGGCTCAGCATGGGCGCGGCGTCTCCTAATCTCGCTATCGGACGATCCGACGACCGACTTTCCCTCCTCCGCGCCCAAAACAAGCCGGGGCACAGTGCACGGGCTCCGCCTGAAGCGCCGCCCCGGATGCCTTCGGAACCCCTCGATTTACCTTGCCAACCCGCGCCCCCCCGGACGATGATATTTCCGTCCCCGCACCCACTCCCAATGACCCAACTCAACCTCAACGCCCACGCCCTGATCGAGGACCGCCTCGACGCCATCGGCCAGCGCTTCCGCGTCCTGCAACTCCTCCGCGGCGTGCTGCTGTTTCTCGGCGGGGCCGCCGTCTCCGCGCTCGTCCTCGGCATCGCCGCCCACGTCGTCGGCCTTCTCTCCGCCGGCGAGTCCAAGTGGCTATGGGCGCTGGCCATCCTCTGGGCCGGTTGGCTCGCCGCGAGCTTCCTCGTCTGGGTCGTCCGCCCGCTCGTGCTCCGCCCGCGCGCGCTCGAGACCGCCCGCATGGTCGAGGCCCGCGTCGAAGGCCTGCACAACACGCTGACCAACTCGCTGCTGCTCGCCGCCGCCAAGGATCTCGCCGCCAACCCGTACCTCCCCGCGATCCTCGACGAGAACCTCCGCACCGCGTCCGACCGCCCGCTCGACGAGGCCGTCCGCTTCGCGGACCTCCGCCGGCCCGCGATCGTCGTCGGCCTGCTGATTGCGCTCTTCGCCGCCGCCCTCCTCACCCCGCAAGTCCGCAACCGCCTCTCCCACGGCTGGCGCCAGATCATGAGCCCCGGCGCGTTCGTCCCCGTCGCCGGTGAAACCGAGATCCTCGAAGTCCAGCCCGGCGACGCGACCCTGCTCGTCGGCCAGCCGCTCGACGTCGTCGTCACCGCCCGCAACCTCCAGGCCCCCGCGCCGCCGACCGGGCGGTTGATCTTTGCCCCCGCCGACGGCGCCGCGACCGAGACCGCCGCCGTCAGCGTCCCCGCGGACGGCGCGAAACAGCCCGGCCCCGCCGACCTCGTCCTCGCTTCGTCCGAGCAAGGCAAACTCCGCTACACCTACCGCGTCGAGCACGTCGACCGCCCGCTCCGCTACCGCGTCGAGGTCGGCGGCACGCAGTCCCCCTGGTTCACCGTCCGCGTCGTCAAGGCCGTCAAGCTCAAGGCCGTCGCGCTGACCCTCACCCCGCCCGCGTATACGAAGAAGCCCGCGCAACACCTCCGCCTGACGCCGGACGACCTCGAGAAGTCGCCGATCACCGTCCCCCAAGGCACGCACGTCGAGATCGCCGCCGAGATCGACACGCCCGTCGGCTCGGCGATGCTCCAACTCAACGACGCCGCCCCCGCCCCGATGTCCGCCTCCGACGGCCGCACCCGCTTCGCCGCCAGTAAGCGCGTGCTGACCGACACCGCCGTCTCCGTGCTCTTGACCGAGTCCGGCCAGATCATCACGACCCTCCCCGAGCGCCCGATCCAGATCCGCGTCACGCCCGATGCTCCGCCCGTGATCGAAATGCAGTGGCCCACGCAGGACACCGCCGTCGCGCCCGACGCCGAGGTCAAGATCCGCGCCCTCCTGCGCGACGACTACGGCGTCACCACGGGCAAGGTCCTCGTGTCCACCGGCCCCGACCAGCCCCTGGCGCCTGTCCAGGACCTCACCGTCTCCGGCTCTGCGCCCATTCAACCACTCTCGGTCGTCATCCCCGTCAAGCCCGAGCTGCGCAAGCACGGAAACGCGATTCGCGTCCAGATCCAAGCCGCCGACAACCGCAACCTCCGCGCCGAGATCGCCGCGCTCCAGTCCGCCTCGTCCGACGACGGTGGTCCGCAAACCACCTCCTCGACGGTCTACGAGATCAAGTTCCGCGACCCCGAGCAGATCAGGAAGGAAAAGGAGGAACACCTCGACGAGCTCCGCGCGACGCTGCTCGAAATGCTCAAAACGCAGCAATCGCTCCACGCGGCCTCCGTCGCGCGGAAGCCGGCCGACCTGGCCGCGATGGCCCCGATCGCCACGGGCCAAACCGCCCTCCGCACCCGCCTAAAACACGTCGCCGACACCTTCAAGTTCGACGCCGACGACAGGGTCGTCCAGAAGACCCTCCAGGTCCTCTACCACAACCCCGCCAGGGACGCCGTCGACCTCGCCGCCCAAATCCCGCTCGAAAAGGCCGAAAAAGAACGCGCCAAGCTTGCCACCCAGCTCCAATCCTCTCAACGCCGCATCATCGCCACCCTCGAATCCCTCCTCGCCCTTCTCGTCAAGCCCGACTCCCTCGACAAGCCCCAGTCCAAGCCCGGCGGCGACATCCCCGGCCAAAAGGAAGCCCTCGAAAAGCTCAACGAGGCCCTCAGGCAGTTCCTCAAGGAAGAACAGCGCATCCTCGACCAGACCGCGCAGCTCGCCAAGAAGCCCGTCGATGACTTCACCGACAAGGACAAGAAGCTCCTCGACGAGCTCACCATGGCCCAGGAGAAGCTCGACGCGTTCATCGCCGAGAAGGTCAGCGACGTCTCCAAGCTCGCGGAGCAGGACATGAGCAGCGCGTCGCTCCTCAAGGAGATGATGGAGGTCTATGCCGAGGTCACGATGGCCAAGGGCGCGCTCAAGGACAAGGCGATGGAGATCGCCGTCGCCGCCGAGGAGATGGGACAGGAGCTCGCCAAGGAGATCCAGTCGAACATCGAGAAGTGGCTGATGTCCGCCCCGGACCGCCAGCAGTGGAAGCAGGAGGATGCGCCCGCCGGCAAGACCGACATCCCGATGGCCGAGCTTCCCAAAGAGCTCGAAGACCTGATCGGCGAGCTGATGGAAGAGCAGGAAGACCTGTTCGAAGAGATCGAGGACATGGACGCGAACTGGGCCGACTCGATGGACAAGGGCGTCGGGTGGGACGCCGCCGACGGCCCGATCGCCAACATGTCCGCCAAGGGCGTGACCGGCAACCAGCAGCCCAACGACAACAACATGAACGGCCGCGCCGGCGAAGGCCGCAGCGGCAAGTCGCAGGGTGAGATGGTCGAGGAAACCGCCACCGGCAAGGGCGGCCGCCCCACCCCCACGCGCCTCGACCCCACCCCGTTCCAGACCGGCCAAGTCAAGGACACGTCCAAGGACCCCGTCGGCGGCGCGACCGGTGGCGGCAAGACGTCCGGCCAGGGCGCCGCCGGCCTCGAAGGCCCCGTCCCCCCGAAGTTGAAGGAAGAGATGAAGCGCCTGGCCGACAAGCAGGCCCAGCTCCGCAACAACGCCGAGCGCCTCAACCTCCAGCTCGCCCTCGGCCGCTACGACAACTTCAAGCTCCTCCAGGCCATCGCCATGATGCGCCGCACCGAGTCCGACCTCCGCGCGAACCGCTACCAGACCGCCCTCCGCCGCAAGGACGTCACCCTCGACGCCATCGACACGAGCCGCCTGCTCACCGCCGGCCAACTCCACGTCAAGCAGGACACGAGCCCGGCCATGAGCCACAAAATGGAAGACCAAATCAAGGACGCGATGAAGGGCGACCTGCCCGCGGCGTGGAGCGAGGCACTCAAGGCGTATTACCGGAAGCTGGCGACGGAGTAAGGTATAATGGAAGTGAATCTGACCCGATCACCTCGAGCCGAGTGACTGACATGCCGCTCACAATTAACGTCAGCGATGACCTCCGGGCGCACCTCGAACGGCAACTCGCGGACGGCGGGTTCCGATCGATCGACGAGTACGTAGAGATCCTCATCCGACGCGACCGCCAGCATTCCGAGGACCAGGAGACGTACTACGCCCGGCTACTCGCGATCGGACAGGAGACCGGCGAGATCACCGACGACGACCACCGCCGGGTCCAGGACGAGATCAACGCGCCAAGACTCGAAGCGCTTCGGAAATCGCTCCGGGAGGCCGACGCGGCGCTGGATCGAGGTGAAGGCTACGTTTACGATTCAGCTGAAGGACTGTTGGCAGACATCAAGCAGTTAGCCGCGGAGCGCAACCAGACCCGACGCACGGGAACGACGGGCTAATGCCGGGAGGGGCTCGTGGGGCATTACGAAGTCTCCCCGAACGCCCGATTGGACCTCGGCGACATCTATTCTTACATCGAGCGGGTCAATTCGACCGCCGTCGCAGAGCGCATGATCCGGCGTATAGCGAAGGCGTTCCTCCTGCTCGCCGACTATCCGGGCGGTGGCCGAGATCGGCCGGACCTCGGTCCCGGCTACCGTTCGCTGCCGGAGAGGCCGTACGTCATCGTTTACAAGCCGGTCGATGGTGGCGTTCGCATTCTCCGAGTCGTTCACGGCAGTCGCGATCTGATCCGCATGTTCGAAGACAAACAGTGATCGGCCCGAGCGCTCGACGACGGTATGGGGTGATCTGTCCGGTTCAACACCTCTCTCCCCTCCTCACTACCACCCATCATGACGCGCCTCCTCCTCACCCTCGCCCTCCTTCCCGCGCTCGCCCTCGCCGCCGACCCCAGGCCCGCCGAGCCGGCCAAGAAAGTCACTCCAGAAGAAGCCACCAAGCTCGACGCCCAGTACGTTCCCGGCCCCGACTCCAAGCCCCAGGACGGCGTCCCCAGGGGCAAGCTCACCAAGCACGAGTTCAACGACTCCAAGGTCTACCCAGGCACCGTCCGCTCCTACTCCGTCTACGTCCCCGCCCAGTACGACGGCAAGACCCCCGCCTGCCTCTTCGTCTGCCAGGACGGCGTCATGTACAGCGCCCCCACCGTCTTCGACAACCTGATCCACAAGAAGCAGATGCCCGTCACCATCGGCGTCTTCATCCAGCCCGGTGACGTCCCGCCCAAGGACGGCCAGCCCGCCCCCAAGCGCCCCGACGGCCGCCCCGCCCCGCGCAAGAACCGCTCCGCCGAGTACGACACCCTCTCCGACAAGTACGCCACCTTCCTCCTCACCGAGATCCTTCCGGCGGTCGCCAAAGACTACAAGATCTCCGACAACCCCGACGACCGCTGCGTCGCCGGCTCGTCCTCCGGCGGCATCTGCGCCTTCACCGTCTGCTGGGAAAAGCCCGACGCCTTCCGCAAGGTCTTCAGCACCGTCGGCTCGTTCACCAACATCCGCGGCGGCAACAAGTACCCCGACCTCGTCCGCGCCGCCGACAAAAAACCCATCCGCGTCTTCATGCAGGACGGCGAGAACGACCTGACCAACCAGTTCGGCTCCTGGCCCGAGGCCAACAAGGCCATGTACGCCGCCCTCAAGGAAAAGGGCTACGACGTCAAGTTCGAGTTCGGCCACGGCGTCCACAGCGCCCGCCACGGCACCGCCCTCTTCCCCGACGCCATGCGCTGGCTCTGGCGCGACCACCCGGCCGTCGCGAAGTAACGTAACGCTCGCGCGCACGCCTCGATCCCGCGCACAGGCGTCCTCCCTCTCCCAGCCGCGCCGACTGCTCCCGCCCGCGGCGAAGCGCATTCGCGGCGGGGAGAGGGCGGGGGTGAGGGCCGAGCGACCGACGGCGCGGCCGCGCTCCCGCCCGAGCGCCACCGCGAACACACATGCCCCGCCGCATCCTCCTCTACTTCGCCGTCTGCTCCCTCGCCGCCCTCGGCCTCGCCAGCGCCACCACCGCCGTCCTCACCCGCTTTTACGATAGCGACCTGTGGATCTTTTCCACGCCCTACGGCGTCACCACCCGGCCGCCCCATCTCGCCCTGCGCATCTTCAACCTCGCCACGACCGCCCAATCCGTCCTCTTCCCCGTGGCCGCGATCGCGACCGCCGCCTACCTCCTCGCCCTCGACCGCGCCGTCCGCCGATCGACCGGCGCGACCCGCGGGTTCGACGTGCGGCCGGTCGAGCGAATCGACCGACCCTGACGTGTCACATTCCGAACAAGCCGGGGCAAAGCGCACGGGCTCCGCCCGAAGCGCCGCCCCGGATGACCGCATACCGCACCCGACGCCCCCTCCGCGCATCCTCAACCTTCACCGCCGCCACACCAACCGCCCCGCCACCCCCGCGCACGCCACTACCGCCAGCACCAACCCCCCGACCGCCACCACCCCCGACACCTCCACCGCCCGGTCCACCACCCCCACGACCACCCGCCCCCCCGGCCCCCCGCGCCACGCCTCGCCCGCCAAACCCGCCAGCCACACCGCCTGCCCGCCCAGCACCCCGGCCCCCACCCACCGCCAGAACCGGCTCCCCACCCCCAGCCCCACCCCCGCCGCCACCACCGCCG
>DATHXE010000412.1:0-16736 GCA_035459845.1 Tepidisphaeraceae bacterium
CGCCCGCGCCAACTCGTTCCAGCACGACCCATCCCACCGCGGCGGCGTCTCTTACCGCGACCAGAAGACCTCCAGCCAGTACTCGCGCCCCGGCTCGGCCGATGCCGCCAAGGCCCGCGAGAGCTACCGCGGCAAGGCCGACGCCGGCCGACAGGACATCGCCCGCGGCGGGGCCGACTCGTTCCGCGGCGGCGGCGCCGGCAGCACGTACGACGGCCGCGCCGGCGCGGGCGCCGGGTCCCTGAACTCCGGCGCGGGAAATCGCACGCCAGGGTCTGGCGGGGCCGCGGGCAGCCGCACCCCCGGCTCGACCGGCGGCTCGTCCTTCGCCGACCGCTCCGTCAGCGGCGCCGGCGCGGGCGGAGCCCGATCGCCGTCGGCCAGTCCTTCCTCGGCCAACCGTGGAACCGGGGGCGCCGGCAGCAGCGCCTACTCCGGAAGCCGCAGCGGGAGCAGCGGCGGTGGGAGCAGCAGCGCGTTCTCCGGCGCCGACCGCGGCGGCTCCGCCGCCCGCAGTTCGAGCAGCCGAGGCTCCGCCAGCCGCAGCAGCGCCAGCCCGTCGCGCAGCTCGTCCGGCGGCGGGAGCCGTGGCGGCGGCGGCGGAGGCGGCGGCCGTGGCGGTGGCGGCCGCGGGCGCTGACCCGCCCCCAGCGGCAACCGCACGACACGCGATACGCGCACCGGATGACCGATCCGCCCGTCCTTCGAGGAAACGTCCATGACCCGTTCGCCACACCGACCCTTCGGTTCGAACCACCCCGTCGTCGCCGCCGGCGCGCTCGCGGTCGCGCTGGTCGGCCTCTTCTTCGCCCGCGGGTGCACGGCCCCGCAGCCCGAACCGGGCGAGGGCCAGCCGTTCGCCTCCCCGGCCACCGCCGTCGACGCCCTGATCACCGCCCTCCGCGCCAACGACGTCGAGCGCCTCCGCGCGATCATGGGCGAGGGCTCGCGCGACATCCTGTACTCCGGCGACGAGAACGCCGATCGCATCAAGCGCGAGAAGTTCCTCGCCCTGTACGACGCCCGCCACCGCATCGCGGTCGACGACGACGACCCCGACGCGCGAACGCTCGTCGTCGGCAACGCCGACTGGCCCTTCCCCATCCCCCTCGTCCGCCGCGGCAGCCAGTGGGCGTTCGACGTCGCCGCCGGGCGCGACGAGATCATCAACCGCCGCATCGGGGAGAACGAGCTGACGACCATCCAGGTGTGCAAGGCCATCGCCGACGCCCAGCGCGAGTACGCGCTCGCCCGCCCCGACGCCAACGCCGCCCGCGAGTACGCCCGCAAGATCATCAGCGACGAGGGACAGCGTAACGGCCTGTACTGGCCCGCCCCCGAGGGCGAGCCCGAAAGCCCGCTCGGCGAGTTCGTCGCCGCCGCGTCCGCCGAGGGCTACACCCGCCGCGAGCACGGCCCGACCCCGTACCACGGCTACTACTACCGGATCCTCGAAGCCCAGGGCCCCAACGCGCCGGGCGGTGCCGCCGACTACGTCGTCAACGGAAAGATGACCCTCGGGTTCGCCGTCGTCGCATACCCGGCCGACTACGGCAACTCCGGCATCATGACCTTCATGATGGGCGCCGACGGCGTCGTCTACCAGTCTGCCCTCGGTGAGAAGACCGCCGAGGCCGTCGAGCAAATGAAGGCGTTCGACCCGGGCCCGGGCTGGACGAAAGTCGAATAGCGCGCGCGCCCGGAGCGGGCTAGCCGCTTCAGCGGCTAGTGGGAGACCGAAACACCCACGACTACCCGCCACGAACGTCAGGAATCGCTTGTCAGGAATCGCTCGCGCGCTCGAACGCCCACAGCAGTGTCTCAGGACAGATCGCAACGCGGGACGGCGGACACGCGCTAGCGAGAAACGAACGGATCTCACATGACCTTCAAACAACTCAGTGGCGTGGCAATCGTCCTCTCCTGTGGCCTCCTCGCTTCCTCGGGGTGCAAGAAGGCCGAGGCCCGGCCCACCCCGCCACCGCCCACGGTCACGGTCGCGGTCCCGATCACCCGCGAGGTGCTCGACTACGACGAGTACACCGGGAAGGTCGCCGCCGTCGAGGAGGTCGAGGTCCGCGCCCGCGTCCGCGGATATCTGGAGGCGATCGGGTTCAAGGACGGCGAAGAGGTCGAGAAGGACCGCGTCCTGTTCTCGATCGACCCCAAGCCGTTCGAGGCCACGCTCAAGGTGGCCCAGGGGCAGGTCGAGCAGCTCAAGTCGCGCAAGATCAAGTACGCCGCCGACGTGAAGCGGTACCAGGAGCTCGTCCCCAAAGGGGCGGCGTCTGCGCAGGACCTGGACAAGGCGATCGGCGAGCTCGGCGAGGCCGCCGCCGGCATCAGCTCCGCCGAGGCCGAGGTCGAGCGCGCGAAGCTGGACGTGGCGTACGCCAAGGTGCTCGCCCCGATCCCCGGGATGATCAGCAAGGCCAATCTGACCGTCGGCAACCTGATCGGGGCGGGGAGCGGCGACCAACTGCTGACCACGATCGTGCGGATGGACCCGATGCACGTCTACTTCGACGTCGACCAGCGGGCCGCCCAACGGTACCGGGCGGCCGCGGTGAAGAAGCGGGCCGGGCAGCCCGAACCCAAGTCGGTCCGGGATTTGAACATCCCGTTCCAGTTCGGACTCGCCAGCGAGGACGGGTTCGGGCACACCGGGGTGATCGACTTCATCGACAACAAGGTCGACCCGACCACCGGGACGATCTCGATCCGCGGGGAGGTCGACAACAAGGCCCGCCTGCTCCGTCCCGGGTTCTTCGCCCGCGTGCGCGTCGCGGCGGGCGACAAGTATCAGGCCGTCCTCGTCGCCGAGCGCGCGATCGGCACCCAGCAGGGGCAGAAGTACGTGCTCGTCGTCGACGCCAAGGACGCCGTCGTGTTCCGCCCGGTCGAACTCGGCGCGCCGCAGGCCGACGGGCTCCGCGTCGTCCGCAGCGGCCTCGCCGCCGGCGAGCGCATCGTCGTCAACGGCATGCAGCGCGCCCGGCCCGGCTCGGCCGTCAAGGCCGTCGCCGGCGAAATGCTCCCACCCTCCGCGACCTCGCGCCCGGCGGCCACCGCGCCGGCCGCCCCGACGCCGGCGCCCACCGCAACGCCGGCCGGAACGGGCGGCGGCGGCGGCGGAGACGCGCGCTGATCGTTCTCGTTGCCGCCGCCGCCGGACGTTCCGCACTCGCGCGCCCACCACGTGGCCCGAGTCGTCCGGGCCCTCGCGATAGGAACTCCCCATGATCTCCCACTTCTTCATCGACCGACCGATCTTCGCGACCGTCCTGTCGATCGTCATCACGATCGTCGGCGGCGTCGCCATGATCGGCCTCCCCATCGCCCAGTACCCCGAGGTCGCACCCCCGACCATCCAGGTCTCCGCCCTCTACCCCGGGGCCAGCGCCTCGGTCGCCGGCGAGACCGTCGCCACCCCCATCGAACAGGAGATCAACGGCGTCGAGAACATGCTCTACATGTCGTCCAAGAGCACCAACGACGGCCAGGTCTACATCGACGTCACCTTCAAGCTCGGCACCGACCTGAACATGGCCCAGGTCCTGGTCCAGAACCGCGTCGCCATCGCCGAGGCCAAGCTCCCCGAGGAAGTGAAGCGCCAGGGCGTGACGACCAAGAAGAAGTCGCCCAGCATCCTCCTGTGCGTCAACCTGATCTCGCCCGACCAGAGCCGCGACCAGCTGTTCATGTCGAACTACGCGACGATCCAGGTCAAGGACGTCCTGGCCCGCATCGAGGGCGTCGGCGACGTCACCTTCCTGGGCGCCCGCGACTACGCGATGCGCGTCTGGCTCGACCCCGAGCAGCTCGCCGCCCGCGAGATGACCGCCGGCGACGTCATGAAGGCCCTGCAGGAGCAGAACGTGCAGGTCGCCGCAGGACGCCTCGGCGCTCCGCCCGCCCCCACCGGCCAGGAGTTCCAGCTCACCATTAACACGCTCGGCCGCCTCCCGTCCGCCCCCGAGTTCGAGAACATCGTCGTCAAGGTCGGAACCAAGGGGCAGATCACCCGCGTCCGCGACGTCGGCCGCGCCGAGATCGGCGCCAAGAACTACGACGTCAACAGCTACCTCGACGGCAAGCCGTGCGTGACCATGGCGGTCTTCCAGCTCCCCGGATCCAACGCCCTGGCGACCGCCGACAAGATCAAGTCGGCGATGGCCGAGCTCCAGGCCACGTTCCCGACGGGGGTCGACTACAAGATCGTCTACGACACCACCGTGTTCGTCGACGAGTCGATCCACGAGGTCTACAAGACCCTGATCGAAGCCTTCATTCTCGTCTTCATCGTCGTCCTGGTCTTCCTCCAGAACTGGCGCGCCACGATCATCCCCATGGTCGCCGTCCCCGTCTCCCTGATCGGCACGATGGCCGTCATGGCCATGCTCGGCTTCTCGCTCAACAACCTGTCCCTCTTCGGCCTCGTCCTGGCGATCGGCATCGTCGTCGACGACGCGATCGTCGTCGTCGAGAACGTCGAGCGCAACATGGCCGCCGGCATGGGCCCGCGCGACGCCTCCCGCCGGGCCATGGAAGAGGTGTCCGGCCCGGTCATCGCGATCGCCCTCGTCCTCAGCGCCGTCTTCATTCCGACCGCGTTCATTGCCGGCATCTCCGGCGAGTTCTACCGCCAGTTCGCCCTCACGATCGCCGCCTCGACCATCATCTCCGCGTTCAACTCGCTCACGCTCAGCCCCGCCCTGTGCGCCATCCTCCTCAAGGCCCACCCCCACCCCGCGGGCGACGCGCACGCGGCGAGCGACGGGCACCCCGCCGAGCACGCGCCCAGCCACGCCCCGGTCGGCGACGCACTGCCCCCCGCGGCCATCATCGGCATCGGCGGCCTGATCGCCTACTTCCTCCTCACCCCCGTCATCGCCGGGTGGTTCGGCATCGCGCCCGCCCCCGTCGGCCATGGCGGCGAAGCCGCGGCCGCCCACCCCGCCCCCAGCCTTCTCGTCCCACGCCTCGTGGCCACCCTCATCGGCTGCGTCGCCGGGTACGTCGCCGCCAAGTTCATCAACATGGCCATGGCCGCCTTCTTCAGGGGCTTCAACTGGTTCTTCGACCGCGCCATCGCCGGCTATGGAAGGATCATCTCCGGCCTGATCCGCGTCTCGCTCATCGTCCTGCTCGTCTACGGCGGGCTGATGTACCTGACCTACGTCGGCTTCTCCGCCGTCCCGATCGGGTTCATTCCCGAACAGGACAAGGGGTACCTGGTCATCAACGCCCAGCTCCCCGACGGCGCCAGCCTCGAACGCTCCGAGGCCGTCGTCGCCCGCATGACCGAGATCGCCGCCAAGACCCCCGGCGTCGCCCACACGATCGGGTGCCCCGGGTACTCGGTCCTCCTGTCCACCAACCTGCCCAACATCGGCGGCATGTTCATCGTCCTCGAGCCGTTCGAGAAGCGCAAGGGCAAGGAGGAACTGTCGGCTAAGGCGGTCGCGGCCAACCTCCGCAAGCAGTTCGCCGAGGTGCAGGAAGCCGTCATCGTCGCCTTCAACGCCCCGCCGATCGACGGCTTGGGCAACACCGGCGGGTTCAAGCTCCAGATCCAGGACCGCGGGAGCAACGGCTCGGCCCAACTCCAGGCGGCCGTCGACGGCCTCGTCCGCGCCGGCAACGGTGATCCCAACCTGGCCGGCCTCTTCACCAGCTTCCGGTCCAGCCAGCCCCAGCTCTTCGTCGACCTGGACCGCTCCCAGGCCAAAATGCAGGGCGTCGCGATCACCGACATCTTCCAGACCCTCCAGGCCTACCTCGGCTCCGCCTACGTCAACGACTTCACGTTCGAGAACCGCAACTGGCAGGTCAGCGTCCAGGCCGAGGCCAAGTACCGCCTCCGCCCCGACGACATCGGCCGACTCAAGGTCCGCAACCGCGACGGGAAGATGGTTCCGCTGTCGACCCTGCTCACGATCCGCGACTACGCCGGCCCCGCGATCGTCAACCGCTACAACATGTACCCCTCGGCCGAGGTCAGCGGAAACACGGCCCCCGGCATCAGCTCCGGCCAGGCCATCACCATCATGGAGTCGCTGACCACCGCAGAGCTCCCCCCCGGCTTCGGATCCGAGTGGACCGAGCTCACCCTCCAGCAGATCCTTGCGGGCAACACCGCCGTCTTCGTCTTCCTCCTCGGCACCCTCTTCGTCTTCCTCGTTCTCGCCGCCCAATACGAAAGCTGGTCGATCCCGATGGCGATCATCCTGATCGTGCCCATGTGCCTCCTGGCGGCGATCGCCGGGGTGTACATGGTCGGGAGCGACAACAACATCTTCACGCAGATCGGCCTGCTCGTTCTGGTCGGTTTGGCGGCGAAAAACGCGATTTTGATCGTCGAGTTCGCCAAGCAGCTCCAAGATCAGGGCAAGCCGCGCGTCGCCGCGACCGTCGAGGCGTCTCGTCTTCGTCTCCGCCCGATCCTCATGACTTCGCTCGCCTTCGGGCTGGGCGTGGTGCCACTGGTCACGGGCAAGGGGGCCGGGGCGGAGATGCGGTTCGCGCTGGGGATCGCGGTGCTCTCCGGGATTACCGGCGTGACGGCGTTCGGGATCTTTTTCACTCCCGTCTTCTACTCGGTGATCCGCCGGCTCACCGAGCGTCGCGGCGGCCCCACGCCGGCGGCGGACGCCGGCGGTAGCGGCGCCGCGGGCGAATCGGCGGCGGACACGTTCCCGGTCACGGGCGACGTCCCCCCCAAACTCGGTCAAGAGGTCAGTCGAACATGAGCCGCAACGCCAACAGCCGTACCGCAGCCGCCTTTTTCGTGGCCGTCGCGCTCGTTGTCGGAGCGGGGGGGTGCATGGTCGGTCCGAACTATAAGCCGCCGGAGGCCCCGGTCGCCGAGTCCTTTCGCGACCCGAAGTCGGACGCGGTTACGCAAGGGACGACCGACCTGACGAGCTGGTGGACCACGTTCGAGGACCCGACGCTGAACGAACTGGTGAAGGTGGTGCACGAGCGCAACCCGACGCTCCAGGTCGCCGCCGTCCGCGTGATCGAGGCCCAGGCCCGGCGCGGGATCGCCGCCGGCCTGATGTTCCCGCAGCAGCAAAACGCGTTTGGCGGGTACACGAAGAACCAGATCAGCAGCAACCAGGCGAACTTCCCCGGTGGCGCGACGAAGACGTTCGACGACTTCCAACTCGGCGCCGCCGCCGCATGGGAGCTCGACGTCTGGGGCCGGTTCCGGCGCGGGATCGAAGCCACCGACGCCGACGTCCTGGCCGCCGTCGCCACGTACGACGACGCGCTGGTCTCGCTGACCGGCGAGGTCGCGACGGAATACGTGTCGATCCGCATTCTTCAGGAGCGGCTGGCGGTCACCCGGGCCAACGTGGAAGTCCAGAAGCGCGGGCTCCAGATCGCCGAGACCCGGTTCGCCGGCGGGACCGCGACGGAGCTCGACCGGACGCAAGCGACCGTGCTGCTGCGGGACACGGAGGCGCGGATCCCCGATCTCGAGGCCTCGATCATTCAGACGCAGAACCGGCTGTGCGTCCTGCTCGGCATTCCGCCGAAGGACCTGTCGGAGATGCTCGGCGATCGGGCGATTCCGATCACCCCGGCGACGGTGGCGGTCGGTATCCCCGCGGACCTGCTCCGCCGCCGCCCCGACATTCGCCGGGCCGAGCGCACGCTCGCCGCCCAGAGCGCGCGGATCGGCGTGGCCAAGGCCGACCTGTACCCGAGCTTCTCGCTCGTCGGCGACATCCGCCTGTCGTCGGAGACGTTCAGCAGCCTGTTCGAGGGCGAGAGCGTCCAGGCGTTCGGGGGCCCGACGTTCCGTTGGGCGATCTTCAATTACGGCCGGGTCGAGAACAACATCCGCGTCGAGGACGCCCGGTTCCAGGCCCTGATCGGCGCGTACGAGGACATCGTCCTGCGCGCCCAGAGCGAGGTCGAGAACTCGATCGCCGGGTACGTCGGCGCCGGCCGGCAGATCGGCTCCCTCGCCGAGAGCGTCAAGGCCGCGCAGCGCGCCGTCGAGGTGGCCGAGGCGCAGTACCGCGGCGGGGTCGCCGACTTCACCCGCGTCCTCACCACTCAGGACGCGCTGCAGACCGAGCAGGACCGCCTGGTCTCGGCGCGGGGGGCGGTGGCGCTGAACCTGGTCAGCCTGTACCGCGCGATGGGCGGCGGGTGGGAGCTGCGGTCCGAGAAGATCCCGGTCACCGACAAGGCGAAGCAGCAGATGCGCGAGCGCACCGACTGGGGCAAGATGCTCGACTGACCGCGACGCGCGCACAACCGGGCGCCGCGCGGCCGGCCCGTCCCGGGGCACGGTCGCGCGGCCCGCCCACCGGTGGGACTCGATGCTTGATGTCCTCCGCCTCATCTCGCAGTGGTCCGTGCCGACGTTCATCGTCAGCAGCATGCTCGCCGCCGGGCTGGGACTGCGGCCGCGCGCGGTGCTGGGGGCCCTGGCCCGTCCCCGGCTGGTCACCGGCGCGCTGGTGATCAACTTCGTCGTCGCGCCGGCGGTCGGGTACGCGATCACCCGGCTCTTCCACCTCCAGCCGGCGCACGCGGTCGGCCTGCTCCTGCTGGCGTGCGCGGCCGGGGCCCCGTTCGCGCCCAAGCTGGCCGAGGCGGCGCGGGAGGACGTCCCGCTGGCCGTCGCGCTGATGGCGCTGTTCACCGTGGGGACGATCGTCGTCATGCCGCTGGCGCTGCCGCTGCTGACCCCGGGTTTCTCGGTGAGCGCGGGGGCGATCGTCCGCGCACTGGTGCCGGTCATGGTCATCCCGCTGGTCGTGGGGACGATCGTCGGCGCGCGGGCGCCCCGGTCGGCCGCCACGGTCCTGCCGTTCGTGCGGGCCATCGCCAGCGTGAGCCTGGTGATGCTGCTCGTGCTGGTGATCGGCCTGAACACGCCCGCGCTCTGGTCGGTGGTCGGCAGCGGGGCGTTCGCGGCGTCGCTCGTGTTTATCGCGGTCGTGTTCGCGATCGGTTACGTGAGCGGCGGCGCACGCCGTGAACTGCGCGCGGGGCTCGGGCTTGCCACTGCCGCGCGGAACGTCGGGGCGGCCGTCCCGGTCGCGGCGGCGGGCCACAACCCCGAGGTGATGGTCATGATTCTCGTGGCGACGGTCGGGGAGCTGGTCGTGTGCGTGGGGGCGGTGGCGTGGATCCGGCGGGGGAAGGGGGGAACGCCCGAGGGCGGTCCGTCGACGGAGCCCGCGGTGGGCGCCGTCGAACGGGGCGCCGGCGTCGCGACACACCGTCAATAGCGACGATCTCTCGGCGTCACCGCGCGCAGTACCACTCCGTTCGAGCGGTTACCGTGCTGCTGATCGATCGCGTTTGGGTGTCCCACTAGCCGCTGAAGCGACTAGCCCGGTTGGGGGATGCGGGCGCGCTCTAATGTCCCGGTCCGGCGACCGACGACGTGGGGGGTGTGGGGAGCCCTGCTCGGATCAGCGACGAAAACCGGGGGTCGTTGTCCGCGTCGACCGCGGCGTCGTTCACGAGGCTCCGCGCCTCGAGCTGCTCGAACGGCATCGACGCGTCGAGGTGGCCGTTGCGGTGGGCCTTGCGCGCGGCGTACCCGCTGAGAAGGATCTCCCACGACAACTCGCCCGGGAGCCACGCCGACCGCGCGTGGTTCAGCACGTTGGTCGCGCAGTTGCTCGTCAGCGCGTTGTAGAACTCGGGGCGCGCCGCCAGTGCGTCGGCCGCCCGCGCGTTGCTCAGCAGGGCCGCCCGAGCCTGGGCCGGTGACAGGGTCGTGCGGTACAGGTAGACCTGTTCCTTCCGGAACGTCGTGCGCAGGCGGACGAGGTCGCGCTCGTCGCCGAAGATGTAGATGAGCTCGTACTGGCGGAAGAACCCCTCGACGGCCGAGTACGCCTCGTGCCGCTCCTTCCTCGTCTCGATCGACACGCACAGGACTTGTCCGTCGGCGAACTCGAAGCTGACCATCGCATGGGCGAGCGCCTTGGACCCCCAGTGCACCAGTAACAGGTCCACGCGGCGGACCTTCGACAGGTCGTAGGTGCGGTCTTCCCAGGCGGGCGTGAAGTCGGTCTCGGACCGGTAATCGAAGTTGCGGACGTTGCGGATCGTCAGGTGGTCGCCGTCGAGGGTCGTCGTCGGCACCCGCGCCACGTCGGGGGCCCAGTCGCGGTCGTTCGACGGCGAGAGGGAGAAGAACCACGCGAGGACGGTGCCGAACAACGCCATGAACGCGACGGCGCCGAACAGCCGAGGCCGCACCAACACCGCCGCCGCCGTCATGAGCAGGACCACGACCGCCGCGGCGAACGGGCGCGGGCCGGTGTGCGTATCGGCGAAGTAGACCGCCAGCCCGGCCCACCCGGTCGTCCCGAGCGCGACCAGCACCGACATGGTCAGTGCGATGCGCCGCGCCCATCGGCGGACGAACCCCCGGCGCGGCGTCGCGGGTGCGGGCGTCTGCGGATTCTCAAACGTTGGGCTCATTTGTCCTCCGGCGTCCGGGCGGTGGCAGGGGACGGCGCGGTGGTCGGCGGCTTGGCCGGGTAGTTGTTCCCGATGACCCAGAACCCGTTGTCGTTGACGCCGAGCGGCCGGCCGTGCTCCGCGCCGGGCAGGTACCGGTAGCGCATCAGGAGGATCAGGTCCGAGCTGACCGCCGGGCTCGAGTGAAAGTAGTCGTGACCGAACGCGCCCGCGTCGGTGATCTGCGCGTCGATGACCTCCGGCTTGCCCGCGGCCCGCAGTGTGTGAATCTCGTCGGGCGAGAACATGGTCGACCGGATCCCGCCCAGTCGCGTCAGGCTGCCGAATAACCAACTCGCCATGCCCAGTGCCTTGTCGGCGTTGCAGACGTAGATCGCGCTCCGCTCGGGTACCCTCCCGATGCGGGCGGTGGCCATCCGCTGGAGGACGACGTCGAAGTCCATGTCGGGCGCCGCCAGGACGAGCGTCCCGAGCTTGAGCGCCTCGCGCGTCTGCTGAGGCTGGCTGCCGAGCTCGAGGTGGAGCTCGCGCAGCCCGGACGCCACGACGTCGGTACCGCGGCTGTGGCCGATCAGGTTGACCTTTTCCACGTCCGGACATGACGCGATCAGGCGGAGCATCTGCTTGAAGTGGTAGACCGTGAACTCGCTGGACTCGCGGTCGTACGTATAGCCGCGGAGCGCGCCGGGGCTCCCGGCGGGCCACGTGTACGCGACCGGCACGCCCTGGCGGCCGAAGAAGTGCCAGAGCTGGGCGATCGTGGTCACCCCGTCCTCGAACGTATTGTTGTAGCCGTGGACGAAGACGTAGACCTCCTTGACGCGCGTGTGCGACAGCCGGGCCGCCAGCGTCTCGCGGAACAGGTCCTCTGCGGCCCGTTCTTTTGACGCGCTCGCCTGGGCCCCGGGGGAGCCCGCGACCTCGATCAGGCTCCCGGGCGTCGGGGCGAACCGTCCCGTCTCCACGACCCGCCCGACGATCAGGGGCAGCCCGACCAGTCGGACGCGCGCGGTGCTCGCCTTCACCAGGTCCGGCCACGAGACGTTGTTCCCCAGCCGCACCTCGGCCAAGCCGAAACCGACCGACCGCGACCTTCCGAACCCGTACCGGCGGCGCTCCGGCGAGTCGCCTGCGGGCGTCCGGTCGGTGACGTACAGGACGTCGGCCTTGTTGTTCTGCAGTTCGGGGGGGACGTCGTCGAACGGGTTCATCAGCCCGTCGGCGTACAGGTTCGGCGTCGGCATCAACATCAGCGGGGCCGCGCCGCACCCGCCGAGCAGGAGCACCAGCGTGACAGCGGGAGCGCACACACGAACAGTTTGCAGACAGCGGATCCGGGGCGGCACCTCGGGCAAAGCCCGTGCACTCTGCGCCGGCGTGAAGGGGCCTTGCGACCCGCGTCGGAATCGCCGGGTGCGAGGCGCCGCTCGCGTGCCCCGACATTGATCGCTCCGCAATCTCACCAGGGCCGACTCGGGACTCCGCGGTTCGTACATCACTGATTCCTCGGCTGGTCCGTCGGCCAATGCCCACCAAGCCCACCGGGTAGCCGGAGGGCGCGCCCGGTGCACTCACGAATCGGAGGGTACCGCTTCCCGTCCGGGCGGGGCATAGGACCTTGGTCTCATGCGGGGCACCCGCGGCGCGGTCGACGCGGGTGCGTTTGTCGCCCACTACGGGCAGAGGAGTGGGCAGGCCACACTACGCCCGCAAGTGGGGACCAAAGTCCAATATCCGCGCGGGACCCGGGACACTATCGTCGCACAACATGGGCCAAGCGCCAGAGCCGGCGCGCCGCCCGGTCCGACCGCATCGCACCCCGGCCCCGCCCACGGACGAGCGACTCGCGCCTGAGTCAATGCTTCGGCCAAATCGTTCTGGCTCGACCCACAACCCTCGGAGAGAGGAAAGCATATGCCCGCGAATCACATTCAGGCCGAAGCCGCCCGCACGTCCCGCATCGAGTTGCTCGAGCGCCGCCAACTCCTGTCGGCGTCGGTCTCCCCCGGCGGAACGCTCTCCGTAATCGGCACCGACGCGGGCGACCACGTCGTCCTCTCGGCCGACAGCACCGACTCGACGCAGGTCGTGGTGTTCATCAACGGCAACCGCACGTTCTTCTCCGGGGGGATCGTCCGCCGGGCGTACGTCGCGCTGGGCGCGGGGAACGACCTGTTCATCATCGACGCGTCGTTCACTGTCGGCCGCGCCGCCGTCCCCCGCGAGATCCACGGCGGGGCGGGCGACGACAGCCTTGGCGGTTCGCGCTTGAACGACATCATCTTCGGGGAGGACGGGAACGACACACTGTCCGGCCGCCCGGGCGACGACTCGCTGTACGGCGGGGCCGGAAACGACATCATGTCCGGCGGCACCGGCGCCGACTTCATGGACGGCGAGGCCGGCAACGACTTCGTCGAGGGCAGCGACGGCAACGACACCTGCCACGGCGGCGACGGCGACGACTACTCGTGCGGGGTCAACGGCGACGACCAGGTCTACGGCGACGGGGGGAGCGACTCGATCACCGGCTGCAACGGCAACGACACGGTCGACGGCGGCGACGGGAACGACGTCGTCGAGGGCCTGTTCGGGTCCGACGTCGTCCGCGGCGGCCTGGGCAACGACATCCTCTCCGGCAACCTCGGCAACGAGGGCCCGGACAACGCCGGCGACCTCGACGAACTCTTCGGCGACGGCGGCAACGACGACTTCGACCCGCGGGATTCGAGTTCGGAGGTGAAGGACCGCACGTCGGAAGACGACGGCCGGAACAACTTCGTCCCGAGCGGCCCGTTCTCGTCCGGCGTGAACACGATCGTGAATGCCCAGGGGTTCGTTTGATCGCCGCAGGCCGCCGAGCCTGACCCGCGCGGCCCCGCCAGCGTTTCACACGCACGATCGGCCCGGGGCCCGAGTCCCGGGTCGGTCGTGCGATATGCGGCCCGGCTCGCCCCCGCGGACCGCAGGGGCTGTAGACCACGCCATCCGGCACGGACGCCCACGCCGGCCAGCCGGGCACAGAGGTCGGCAGGGGGGAGCAGACGAAGCAACGCCCGCGCGAGCCGGGGCAACCCACGATGCGGGTTTCGGCAATTCCCGTTTAATCTGATCTACGAGGCATTCCCGCATGAACGTCCTGAACGTCGCATTCGCACTGACCGTCGCCCTGGCGCTCGCCCTGGCGGGCCTGATCCTGGGCGCGTGGAACCCGTCGCGGGTTGACGTGCTCGAGCCGTCCGCGTCCGGCCTGCGGGCACTGGGCGCGATTCTCGTGGTCGGCGCCAGCCTGATCCTGCTGGCCGCCATCGCGGTCGTCGCGGTCGCCGTCTCGCGGGGCCGGCGGTGGGTGCTGGACGGCGTCCCATTCGGACCCGAGTTGACGCGGTCGGAATTGTCTGGCCGGAACGCCCCCGCTGGCGCGGGGTTGTCCGTTCAGCTCGCGAGCGCCAAGTCCGACGATGTCGTCGTCGGCGGCACGCATCCGGGTTTCACGGCTTGGCGCTCGATCGCCGGAGTGGGCGGCGTGCGACATCCCCTTGATGACGCGGACCGCGGCGAAGACCGAGGCGCGGACGAATGGGTGCCGCCGGCGGGCGCCCGGGGTCGCGGCGCGCCTTGTCACTGAGGGTGTCACGTCGGCCGCCGGGCCGCGCGGCGTCGTCCGCGCGTCGTCGAGAGCAGCCGTCACAGACCGCCAATCCTGAACCTGCTAGGACATCGATGACGACTCTCGCCCTGATCAAAACGCAGCCGCAGGCCCCGCGCCCCATGGCGAGCCCGGGCCCCCGCGCGGGGCCTCCCGCGATCCGCCGTCGACCGCTCACGTTCGCCTCTCTCGCGTGGCTCAAGCTGCAGTTCCTGCTCTACGCCGGCGAGACCGAGGTCGGCGCGTTCGGGGTGACGGCCGAGCACGACCCGCTGTACGTCGAGGACGTGGTCACCGTCGCGCAGCGGGCGACGGCCAATTCGATCACGGTCGACGACGCCTCACTGGCCGATCACTACGCCGCCTTGGAACGCCGGGGCGTGCCGCGCGGCCGGTGCGGGCGCGTCTGGATCCGCCTGCGACCCGGGACGAGCCCGGACAAGCACGACGGCGACGACGCGGCGTTCGCCGAGGTGACCCGCGGGTGCGACTGGGCCGTCCGGTGCGTCGTCGGTCGCACGGGCCGGCCGCGCGCCAGCCTGCGGTACACGGTCGGCCCCGGGGCCGAGCTTCCGCTCGCCGTGGCGGTCGACTGGACCGGCTGGTCGCAGCTCGTCCGCGACAATCGGCACCCCGAGCGATCCCCGTCGCCGCTGAACCTGATCGACGCGTGGGCGGACGAATATGGCCGAAACGTCGCGTTCGAGTGCAACGACGATAACGTCCGCGGCGACCCTGTTCCGGTCGGCGACATCGGTACGGCCAACTTCGGTGACGTCTCCCGGCTGACCATTCCCGTGGCCGTCGATCTGCCGTCGCCTTGGGACGGAGACGCCTGGGAGGTGCTCAAGGCGATCCGGCGGAGGGGTCGCCCCAGCGGGGGTGAAGCGGACGTCGGCCGGCGCACCAGCCCCGATCGGGGAGACCGGCGGCTCGGCGTGAAGGCGCCCGCCGAGCCGGCGGAGTCTCGCGCCGATTGGCGGGGGGGCTGGCCGTCACCGGCCGAGTATCGCCGCAGGACGTCCGGCGGCACTGGAGCCGTGCGCGGGGTCAGGTGATTCGATTGCGGCGCGTGCCGGACGTCGACAAATCGTTTGCGAGCACCATCACCGGTGACCACGGTTGTAGGGCAAAATACCAGTCCGTTCGGGGGAAAAACCAACTATCCAAGATGGCCCAATGCGAGTCTGATATCCGGGGACCAAAGGGTGGGAGCCGGAGATCGGAGATGGCGCAGCGCACCGTGTTGGTTGTGGAGGACGTCGAGTGCACTCGCCGCGCGCTCGTGCGCCTGCTCGAGGCGGAGGGGCACGCGGTTCGTACGGCCTGTACGGTCCGGGAGGCGCTGCCGCTGCTGGAGGGGGCCGACGTGGCGATCCTGGACCTGTGCCTGCCGGACGGGTCGGGGCGCGAGGTGCTGGAGATGATCCGCCGGGAGGGGCGCGGGCCGCGCGTGGCGTTCTGGAGTGGGTCAGGCCGGGCCGTGGTCGACGCCGCCGTTCGCGACCTGTGCCCCGACGCGATGTTCTGCAAGTCCGAGTCGATCGACGCACTCGTCGCCTGGGTGGCGCTCGATCCCACCGCCTCGCTCCCCCTCCGCGACGCCCCCCGCTAGAACTCGGCCGAAGTGTGCACCCGCGTTGTCGGCGGAACCGCCGGCGGCCCGGGAGCCCAGGTACATCGCTTCCCGCCGCGTGAACTCGTCGACCGCGCCCAGAAACAATGAAGATGCGGCTGCCCGGCTGGTCTCGTCGGCAAAGGTCAGCTCGTGGAACACGTGACCGAGCGCCGTGATCGCCGCGTGTCGCCCGGGGCTGGCCCAGAAAGACTCGCGCCCCATCTCGCGGTGGAACTCGGCCAATTGCCGGTAGAAGAACCCGATTGTCGTGCCCATTTTGCAGCCCCGGTTAAAGCGTACGACTCTCCCAGTCGCGTCATCTTAACACGGGCGTGTGCCCCGGCCACAAAAATATTTGGTTATTGCTAATAGGGGTGCTGCAATTTTCGTTGCAGGTGGGATGGGTCGCGCGACGTGCGTTATTGCCGTACGAGGAACGCGCGGAGCCGCGCTTTCGCCGTCATAAGCATCTTCCAGGACGACGCCGTCACCGCGCCGCCGGTTTCCGGGCTGACCGTGTCCTGCGCGCAATTGTCGACACAGAGATAGTAATCCTGCAGCAGCCCGGCCGCTTCGTGGCACCGGGCACCCGCGCCGCGCTGGACGGCCGCGACCAACCGCGTATCGATAACCGGCGGCGTCGCCGGCAGGTCGGACGAAAAGCCGTCCGCCTGACCGAACCGGCTTGCGGCGCGAAACTGGAGCGCGGGAACCTGTACCGAGAGGGGGGTCGTCTGAACCATGAGCTCTCCTTCCCAATCGCTCGCCGGAGCGCGATCGTCGTTGGCCCTTCCCGGGCCGCCGACGAATCGCTCCTTAGCCCAGTGCCGCGGGACGCCAGAACAGCGCTTGCCCCGAACAGAACGTGCGAACAGCGGCACGCGATTGGCTTGGGACTCACAGTAATTTGCCGTGCGGCGCCCCGCATCGGCATTTGGTCGTACCGCCCGCGGTGACGATTCGCGCCACGGCCCACCGGCGATCAGTCGACGCGCTTCAGGA
>DATHXE010000413.1:0-3921 GCA_035459845.1 Tepidisphaeraceae bacterium
CCGCGACCACCCCGCCCGTGATCGCGATCGTCTGCCCCGCCCCGCCGAACGTGTTCCCCGCGTTCCCGAGCACGAGCGTGCCCGTCCCGGTCTTGGCGATCCCGTTGGCCCCGGAAATCACCCCGTTGATCGCCAGCGCCGGGTTGACGTTCGACGCCCCGCCGCCCGTGACGTTGTACGTCAGCACCCCGCCCGACGAGTCCTGCGTCCCGGTCGACTCGAGCCCGAACCCGTTGTTCGCCGTCAGCGTCAGCCCGTTCGCCCCGAGTTGGCCCACGCGGATGATCTTGTTCGACGGCAGCGGGGCGCCCGTGCCGGTCACCCGGTCGACCGTCATCGTCGCCACGCCCGTCGGGATCGTGGTGCTCGTCAGGTCGACCAGTTCCGGCGTCGCGAACCCGTTCCCGTCCCACAGCAGGTTCAGGCCGACGATCGTGCCGGTGAGGTCCGTCGGGTTCAGGATGTTCAGCGCGTTCGCCGCGCTCAACCCGAGCGTGACGTTGCTCCCGGCGACGTTCACCTGCCCCGTGAACCCGGACAGGTTCCCGGTCAGGTTCAGCGTGGCCGCCGCGGTCGGGGCCGACACCGCCATGTTCCCCGACCCGGTCAGCGTCCCGCCGATCGTCAGGTTTCGGGCGGGAGCGGCCGTCGTGACCTGGTCCGCCAGGATCACGGCGAACGGGTTCGCACCGGCGTTGATCGTCCCGGCGATGTTCCCGTTGTTGTTCAGCGCCCCGCTCAGCGTGACGCCCGTGCCCGTGATCGTGACCGCGTTCGTGAACGCCGCCCCGGCGCCCAGCCCGGTGTTCGCGTTCAGCGTGACCGCGCCCGTCCCGAACGCGTTCGCGTGGCCCGCGACCAACGTCCCGGCGTTGACGACCGTCCCGCCCGCGTACGTGCTGTTGCCGTTGAGGATCAGTCCGCGGCTGCCCGTCTTGATGATCCCGCCGTTGCGGATCACCGTGTCGACCGACCCCTCGTTCCCCAGCGCGTTGGGCGCCGTGACCGCCGGGCCCAATTCGACCTGGAACGTCCGCGTCGCGTTGCCCAGGTCGAGCGTGCCGGTGTTGGCCGTGCCCGTACCGGTCAGCAGCATGCTGCGGTTGCTGGTCGCCGCCGCCCCGCGGTTGGGGAGCAGGAGCAGGTCGCCCTTGAGCGTCAGCACGCCGTTCGCGCCCGTGCGCACCTGCGTGATCGCCGTGCCGGTGCTGGTCGAGATCGTCAGGACCGTGCCGGGCCCGCCCAGGCCGAGCGTCTCGTTGCGGTCGTTCAGGTCCAGGATGCCGGCGTTGCCGCTGGTGAACCCGTTCACGAACACGGTCGCCGCGTCGTTGATCTGGTCGTCGGCCAGCAGCTGCACGCGCGCGTTGCCGAAATCGCTGGCGAACCCGACCGCCTCGATCCGCAGGCCGCCCGCGCCGACCGCGTCGACCCCGGCGGCCTTGTTCAGCTGGAGCGTGCCCATCCGCACTTCCATCGGCACCGAGTTGTTCACGGCCCCCGCGCCGGTGAGCACGAGCGTGCCGACGTTGTTGTTCGCCGCCGCGCCCCCGTCGATCGACGCCGTCTTGATGAACGCGTTGGCCCCGACCGTCAGCGGGCCGGAAATCGTCACCACGTTCGCCCCGTTCACGTCGATCCCGCCCCCGCCGGTCCCGACCGTGATCGGGCGCGTGAGCGCGAGCGACGCGAGCGTCGACCGCAGCACGCCCCCGCCGCTGACGTTGAGCGTGTTGGTGACCGACCCGTCGCCCATCTGGTTGGGGTCGGAAATGCTCAGGGCGCCGCCGCCGACCGTGAGCGGGCCGCTGAACGTGCTGGCCTGCGTGAGCACGAGCGCGCCCGCCCCGTCCTTGGTCAGCCCGCCGCCCAGCGCGTTGGTCACCGCGCCCGACAGCGTCGCCGTGTTCGCCCCGACGCGGATCGTCCGCGCCGTCGCCGAGTTCAGGTCGATCGCGTTCACGAGCGTCAGCGCGTTGTTCGCCGCCGACCCGTTGAGCACGAACGCGCCCGGGTTGAAGTCGGCCGAGCCCCACACCAGCGTCGCCCCGGCCCCGCCGACGTCCACGCTCACGGGCGCGCCGTTGGCGCTGATCCCGCCCTGCGTCCCCAGGATCCGCACCTGCCCCGCGCCCGACCCGAGCGCGCGCGTGAACGCCGCGTTCGTCTCGAACACGCCGCCCTGGAGCAACAGGTTCCCCGGCGCCAGCGTCCCGGTCACCCGGAGCGTCCCGTCGCTGACCGTGGTCGTCCCCGTGTACGTGCCGTTGGCCATCGCCAGCACGCCGACCCCCGTCTTGGTGAGCGTGAACCCAGACCCGCCGTCCCCGACGTCGCCGACGGTCATCACGACCGTCGGGTTGAGCGCGGTATTAATGTTGGTCGGGCTGATGTCGATCGTCCGGTTGCCCGTCATCGTGACGGCCCCGGTGTTCATGTTCAGCGAGTTCGCGCCGGCGTACCCGAAGTTGCCCGCCCACGTCTGCGCGTACGTCGACGCGAGCGTCACGACGCCGCCCGACGAATTGCCCAGCGTGCCCCCGTTGATGACCAGCGTGTTCGACGCGTCGCCGAGCGCGGCGGCGTTGTTCAGGTCCATCTGGCCCGCGTTCAGCGTCACGTTCTTCCCGCCGCCGAACGTGTTGGCGCCCGACAGGATGAGCCGGCCGGCCCCGCTCTTGGTCAGCGCGCCGGTGCCGCTGAGGATCCCGGTCGCCCGGGTCGTTCCGGACCCGTTCACGGTCAGGTCGAACCCGGCATTCTCGACCCCGCCGGGCCCGAAGGTCAGCTCCGCGGTCCCGTTGTGCAGGAACGTCTGCGCGGCGCCCAGGACGACTTGCGCGTTCACCACCGTGGCGCCGGTGGTCGTCACCTCCAGGCCGTTGTTCAGGGTGATGAACGACCCGTTCGTATCGAGCGTGAGCGCCCCGTCCTTGAACGTGATCTTCCCGGCCGTGATCGACTCCACGAGCGATACGGTGTACGCCCCCGTCGCATTGCTCCCCGCCGAGAAGACGGCGTCCTCGCCCTGCACCCACGAGCCGGCCGTGCCGGTCGCGTCGCCCGCCGCGTTGGTGTTCCAGTTCGGGTCGATCGTCGACCAGTTGCCCGAGGGCGTCGCGCCACCCGCGCCGGGCGCCGCGATGCCGTCGATGTCCCAGTAGAGCGTACCGGCGGTCGCGCCGGGCGCCACGGGCAAGGCGAGAATCGCCGCGGCGGCGAGCGCGCGGGTCGCCCGCGCGATGCGCTTACGGCTCGACCCCTCCGTCATCGGGTTCTCGCGCGCAATGCTATAACCCGACCCGCCGCCGTTTCGCAGATTGTTCATTTGCCTCTCCCAAGTGGCCGCCTGAGACGTCGGATTGCCCGTTGCCCCGTCCCAAACGACCGACCATGCACCGAACGAACGACACACTACTGACGTAGTGAGAAAACGTTATTCTGCCCGCGGTTATTGGAACAAACCAGTAAAAAATCTCACAGTGTAAAGACTTCCCCCACGGCTGGCTGGGGCCACATTGAAGTAAATTGCTTCAGGTATTTATCCCGCAAATAGTTATGAAAGTGGAGCGGCGAGGTCGAGCGCCGGGCATCAATGCTGCCTGGCGAGGCCGAACATGGGCCTTCTGCCCCGGCGCGCCGGGCCAGGGAGACGAAGGTCGCTCTAAGGCGCAGAGCACTCTGTCCCCGCATTTCTCGCGCTCCGACGTCGGGGCAATGACCCCTAGCATTCCGAACGATGATCCGGTTCAAACGAACGTCGACGAACGACACGACCGGCCCGCGGGCACACCGGCGCTGTTGGTCCGCCGCGACGGCGGTCGCCCTCGTGGGCGCCGCGGTGTGGGCCGCGGCCGCGGGCTGCGGGCGATTCACATTGACCGGCCCCCCGGGGCGCGACGCCGAGGCCCCGATGCCGCC
>DATHXE010000414.1:0-3317 GCA_035459845.1 Tepidisphaeraceae bacterium
CCATCACTCCCTCCCCCGCTCCCAAATCAACTTCACATCCGCCCGCTTCGCCTCGTTCTGCTCCCCGTCGGTGCGCAACACAATCTCAAACCCCTCGCGCCGATAAAACCGGATCGCCCCCTCGTTCACCTCGAACGCCCACAACTCCAACCGATCCTTGAGCTCCTTCGCCCGCCCGAGCAACGCTACCCCCACGCCACGATTCTGAAACGCCGGGTGCACGTACAACTGCTCGACCGCCTCCCCGCGCAACGAGATGAACCCCACGCCCCTCGCCCCCTCCAAGTCCGCCACGAACACCCGCGCCGCCCGCAGCATCACCCCCGCGATGTACTCCCGCTCCTCCTCCGGCCCATGGATCGGCAACAGAAACGCCAATACCCCCTCCCGCGCCGCCCGCCAGATCGCCTGGATCTCCGCGACCACCGCCGAACCGACCTCGTGAGTGCCCGTCACTTCCCGTAACACGATCTCGCTCACGCCACGCCTCCTGCCCCCAAAAGCGGCTCGGTCACCCGATACTTATCGGTCCCGACCTTCGCATCTCTCCCGACCGACACTACACTGATTCCGGACTCGGGGGAAAATCGCCGATAGGGACGATAACGCGCCCCCGCACCCCCTGCTGACACGCGCCGGGCGCCCGGTTTGTTGAACAAGGACGTCATCCCCATGTCATCGCTGATCCGCAAAATCGCCCGCAAGGTCGTCGCCGACGAAATGCCCCGCCAGGGCGGCTTCCCCGGCGCCTCCAACTCCTTTCCGACCTGGGTCACCGCCTTCGACGACGTCCCCGCCCAGCCCCCGCGCCGCCTGATCGAGATCGCCCTCGACGCCACCCGCGCCGCCCTCGACGACGTCTCGCTCGACGACCTCGCCACCCGCCCCAACTGCCCCGACTACTTCACCATCTGGCCCGGCGAGCACTACAAGCTCCTGGCCGGCCTCCTCCTGGTCCTCAAGCCCAAGGTCGTCATCGAGATCGGCACCGACACCGGCCTCTCCGCCGTCACCATCAAGAAGTTCCTCCCGCCCGGCGGCAAGGTCGTCACCTTCGACCTCCGCCCCTGGAAGACCGTCGACGAGTCCGTCCTGACGGACGACGACTTCGCCGACGGCCAACTCGACCAGCGCCTCGTCGACCTCGCCGACCCCAAAAACTTCGAGGCCAACCGCGACCTGCTCGCCCAGGCCGAGTTCTTCTTCGTCGACGGCCCGAAGAACATCGAGTACGAGACCGCCCTGATGGCCCAGCTCGCCACCATCAAGTACGCGACGCCGCCGATCATGCTCTGGGACGACACCCGCCTCGCCGGCATGGTCAAGTACTGGCGCGAGCTCAAGCACCCCACCCTGGACCTGACGAGCTTCGGCCACTGGAGCGGCACCGGGTTGCTCGAGCTGAAGTAACCCCCGTCCCGATCTCGCAAGCCCCGCCCCATCCAAAAGTACGTACTTAGCGGTCGCACCGAAGGTGCACGTGACCGCTGTTCGCGCGCGCACCACATTCCAACAATTCCCTCTCCTCTCCGCGCCCCCTCCGCGACCTCTGCGTCTCTGCGGTGAATCCCCCCCGGATTTGGACGAACCCCGCCCCAATCCCTACGATCCCCCGCGCAGATGCCCAAATCCTTCTACATCATCGACGGCCACGCCCACATCTACCGCGCCTACTTCGCCCCCTTCCGCGACCTCACCTCCCCCACCGGCGAGCCCACCAAGGCCACGTTCGTCTTCATCCAGCGCCTGCTCAACCTGATCGAGCAGCGCAAGCCCGATTACCTCGCCATGGTCATCGACGCCGGCGACGAGACCGTCTTCCGCAAGGAGATCTACCCCGAGTACAAGGCCAACCGAAAGTCCCGCCCCGACGACTTCCGCCCCCAGGAAGACCGCATCATCCAGCTCGTCAAGGACCTCGGCATCCCGATCTTCGTCAAACAGGGTTTCGAGGCCGACGACCTGATCGCCACCATGACCCGCCGCCTCTGCGACCGCGGGTTCGAGACGTTCATGGTCTCGTCCGACAAGGACCTCCGCCAGGTCGTCAACGACTGCACGAAGATGTACGACGCGTACACCGACGACGTCATCGACGCCGCCCGCATCCAGGCCAAGCACGGCTACCGCCCCGACCAGGCCATCGAGATCCAGACCCTCATGGGCGACACGACCGACAACGTCCCCGGTATCCCCGGCGTCGGCGAGAAGACCGCCGTCAAGCTGATCCAGCAGTACGGCACCGCCGAGAACATCCTGGCCCACGTCGGCGAGCTCAAGGGCAAGATCAAGGAGAGCTTCGAGAAGAACGCCGACCGCATCCCCGTCGCGCGGCAGCTCGTCACGCTCAAGACCGACGTCGAGTTCGACTTCGACGCCGAAGCCTGCAAGTACACCGGCCTGAACGTCGAGGCCCTCCGCAAGCACCTCGCCGAGTGCGGCTTCACGAGCCTGCTCCGCAAATACGCCCCCCACAACGCCGACGAGAACGGGAACGCCCGCCCCGCCCCCACGACCAGCGGCCCACCCGTCGCAGCACCCGCGAAGCCTCAAAGCGGCTTCAACGAGACGTTGTTCGACATGCGCCCCGCGCCCAAGCCCGCCCCCACCGACGCCGGCGTCGCCACGAGCGAGGTGCACACCTACACGCTCGTCAACACGCCCGAGGCCCTCGCCGACTTCGTCGCCCAGATCAAACAACAGAAGCGCTTCGCCTTCGACACCGAGACCGACTCGCTCGAGGCCGTCACCGCCAACCTCGTCGGCATCTCCGTCTCCTGGGCCCCGAACACCGGCTACTACCTTCCCGTCCGCTGCCCCGCCGACGAAAAGGCCCTCGACTGCGACGCCACCATCGCGGCCATCAAGCCCTTCCTCGAAGACCCCGCCTACGCCAAGGTCGGCCACAACCTCAAGTACGACATGCTCGTCATGCGCCGCTACGGCGTGCGCCTCCGCGGCATCGAGATGGACTCGATGATCGCCGCCTTCCTCGCCGACGCCTCCCGCCTGCAATACGGCATCGACGCCCTCGCCCTCTCCCTCCTCAACTTCAAAAAGGTCGCCACCGTCGAGCTGCTGGGCAAGGGCAAAGACCAGCTCACGATGGACCGCGTCGCGCTGGCGACCATCACCCGCTACGCAGCCGAGGACGCCGACATCGCCCTGCGCCTGGCCGACATGTTCAAGGCCCGCCTCGACGCCGTCCCCGCCCTCCGCAAACTCTCCGACGACGTCGAGACCCCGCTCATCGACGTGCTGGCCGAGATGGAATTCAACGGCGTCTCGATCGACGAGCAGATCCTCGCCGAGCAGTC
>DATHXE010000415.1:0-6304 GCA_035459845.1 Tepidisphaeraceae bacterium
GATCGACGTGAAGAAGGCCAGGGTCGCCCTCGCCGCCGGCCTGGCGCGCGCCGCCGACCTCAAGGCCGGCAAGACCCCCTGGCTCGAGACCACCGGCCCGCGCGGTTACGTCTCGTCAATCGACGGCTCGATCCAGCCGTACGTCGTCGCGGTGCCGAAAGGATTCGAACCGAAGAACAAGGACAAGAAATATCGCCTCGACTTCTTCTTCCACGGCCGGTCCGAAAAGCTCATGGAGCTCGACATGATCTCCGGCAAGGGCCAAGAGGCCCCGACCAACCCGCCGGATGAGAATCGCTTCGTCGTCTGGCCCTACGGGCGGTACTGCTGTGCCAACAAGTTCGCCGGCGAGATCGACACGTTCGAGGTGCTGGCGGACATGAAGCGCCGGCACGCGATCGACGAGAACCGCATCCTCGCGACCGGCTTCTCGATGGGCGGCGCCGCCGCGTGGCACCACGCGGTACACTACGCCGACCGCTGGGCGGCCGTGTCGCCGGGCGCCGGCTTCTGCGAGACGCGCACCTACCAGAAGATGGACGTCAGCGGAGAGTGGGAGGCCCTCGCCCCGTGGCAGAAGCAGCTGATGCACCTGTACGACTGCCCGGACGTCGCGATCAACCTGACGATGGTGCCGACGATCGCCTACGCGGGCACCGACGACCCGCAGCAGCAGTCGGGGACGATCATGGAAAAGGCGCTGGCCGGCCTGGGCTACAAGCTCGAGCGCGTGTGGGGCCCCAAGACGGGGCACAAGTACGAGCCCGCCGCCAAGAAGGATCTCGCCGCCCGCCTCGACGCGTACGCCGCCAAGGGCCGCAACCCCCTGCCGGCCGAGGTCCGCTTCGCCACGTACACACTCCGGTACAACAAGATGTTCTGGGTCCGCCTCGACGGCCTCGACAAGCACTGGGAGCAGGCGACCGTAAACGCCAAGCTCGGCCAAGACGGGTCGATCACCGCGACCACGTCGAACGTCAGCCGGATCAGCTTCGCCTTCGACCGAGGCCAGCTCGCGCCCGGCAAGGCCCCGGCAATCACGATCGACGGCGCGGCCCTCCCGTCCTACCCCGTCGACCCGGCCACCAGCTACACCGCCTCCTTCGTCCGAACCACCGGCGTCTGGATCCGATTCGATAACCCGCGCTTCGCGCCGACGCGCAAGTTCCACGGCCTACAGGGCCCGATCGACGACGCCTTCCTCTCCCCCTTCATCCTCGTCAAGCCCACGGGCAAACCCCTCAACGCCGCCGTCGGCAAGTGGGCCGACCACGAGCTCGCCCACGCGACCGCCGAGTGGCGAAAAATCTTCCGCGGCGAGCCCCGCGTGAAGTCGGACGTCGAGCTGACCGACGACGACATCGCCAACCACAACGTGATCCTGTTTGGCGATCCGTCGTCCAACGCAGTGCTCGGCAAGCTGGCCGAGAAACTGCCGATCAAGTGGACCGCAGACGCCGTCACCGTGGGTGGTCAAACCTACCCCGCGGCGAGTCACGCCCCGATCCTGATCTATCCCAACCCGCTCAACCGCCAAAAGTACGTCGTCCTCAACTCCGGCTTCACGTTCCGTCAGGCCGACCACAAGACCAACAGCCGGCAGATCGCCAAGCTGCCGGATTGGGCGGTGATCGACCTCACTACCCCGCCGGACGAGAAGGTGCCAGGTGGGATTAAGGCGGCGGGGTTCTTTGATGAGCAGTGGGAGTTGCAACCCTAGCGGTTGAGTCGGCGTATGACTGCGGACACAACAGTCGGTGGATCGAAGAGCCTCCGGTCGCGCTGGGCAAGCCCAGCGGCTAAAAGGAAGAGCCCCGATAACCGCACCTAACCCCTCCCCTTTGCGACCTTTGCGTCTTTGCGGCCATCCGTTTTCTGCACCCTTTCCACCCCCGCGCGCAACTGAGGTTATGCAATGACGTCGGGCGAGTTGGAGGAAATGATCCGCACGCACCAGGCCGAGATTTACCGCTACTTGCGATATCTCGGGGCCGACCGGACGACCGCCGAAGACATTATCCAGGAGACGTTCCTGGCGGCGTTCAAGTCCAAGGAAGGCAGCCTGGCCGAGTTCGAGTTGTCCCGGCGGGCCGCCTGGCTCCGCGGGACCGCCCGGAATCAGCTCCTGGCCCATTGGCGCAGGCGGCGCCAGTATCCGACCGACCCGGCGACGCTCGTCCAACAGATGGACGATTCGGAGATACTCTGGACGAGTCACTTCTTGCGGGACGGCGACGGTTTCGATTACGTCGATGCGCTCCGCGAATGCCTGGACAAGCTGCCCGAACACCAGCGCCGGCCGATCGACCTGTTCTACACCCAGGGCAAGAGCCGACAAGAGATGGCCGGCCTGCTCAAGATGACCGAAGACGGGATCAAGTCCCTGCTCCGGCGGATCCGCAAAGTGCTCGGCGCGTGCGTCAGTAAGAAACTCAACATCCCCCCGGCTGTGTCGCCGGAACCGCAGTAAGCCATGCCCACCCCGCGTCCCCAACCCGACCGCGCCCCCGACGCCGAGCTCCAGGAGCGGCTGCTCGACCAGCTGCTGCACGAAGAGCTCGGCTCGGACGTCCCGCCGGACCTGACGGACCGCATCATGATGCAGGTCCGCGGTCGGCAGGCGATGGCCAGGTCGTCGCGCCGGATCGGCGGGGGCTTCTCGGCCGGCTGGCGCGCGTGGTGGCTGCCGGCGTCGCTCGCGGCGGTGATCACGATCGCCGTCGGCCTCTGGATCCGCTCGTACACCACCGGCGGCGGCGATTACCCGGCCACCGTCGCGCAGGGCAAGTACACCGTGGTCGGCGGCGGGGAGATCAAGCCCGGCGCCACGCTCGTCACCGCGCCGCAACAGGAAGCCCAGATCACGCTCGGCGGATACGCCACCGTCCAGATCGCCCCCGACTCGCGCCTGAAGATCATGGGCGACGGGGCCTTCAAGGAAGCGGTCTTCCTCGAGGCCGGGGAGGCCGTATCGCAGGTCGAGCGGAAGCGCGGCGCGTTCGCCGTCGTCACCGAGCACCTCAAGGCCAGCGTCACCGGCACCAAGTTCAGCGTGAAGGTCGGCCAGGAGCTGGACGCGAAGACCGGTGAGCAGGTCCGCCGGACGACCGTGAAGGTGATCGAGGGAACCGTCGACGTGATCCTGCCCAGCGGCACCGTCCCGCTCAAGGCCGGGGGCACGATGACCTACCCGGACCCGGCCGCCCCGCCACCCCCGGGCACCACCACGGGCGGCAGCACCCCGCCCACATCCCAGACGTCCTTCGAGCCGGTCTCCCAGATCGGCGAAGTGCATTTGATCGGGATCATCTCCGAGACGCGGCAGGGCTTCGTCCTGACCGAGCGCTCGGGGCGGCAGACCGTGGTCCAAACCCGCGCCGAGCGCGAGTCGAGCGGCATCCGGTTCCTGACCGGCGAATACGTCGTGATCCTCCGCGACGGCAAGCTCGCCCGCGCGATGCGCGTGGGCGCGGCGCCGGAATAAGTAGCTCGACATTCCGATGTTGAGGGGAAGCGTTCGAACGCGACGCCGCGTCGTTCGTCAACAGTCGTTCCGCGCCGCTCCTCAACATCGGAATGTCGAGTTATTTGCTCGCCTCCAGCAGCTTCGCGAACGGCACGTCCGCCAACCGCCCGAACCGGTAATCCTTCGTCAGCTTCGCCCGCGTGGCGGCCGGGGAGGTGATCCCGCACAGGAACCGCGCGAGTTGGCGCGGCGTGCCCAGTGCGGGGTGGCGCTCGGATTTGATCTTCCCGATCAACGCCATCTCCTCGGGCGCGATCGCGCGCTCGTGCGGGTCGGACAGTCGGCCCTCGCGCTGCCCGAGACACGTATCGCAATGCCCGCACGGGCCGGCCAGCGGTTCGCCAAAGTAGTCGAGCAGCGCCTGCGTGCGGCAGCCCTCGTGGCGGACGAACGCGACGACCGTGGCCGTCCGCTCGATGTCCCGCCGCTCGCGCTCGAGGAACTGGTCGGCGAGCTTGCGCGTCAGGGCGCGCAGGTCGATGGGGGCCGCATCCGGGGCGTCGCTCGACGCTTCCGCCTCCGGCGTGGGGGAGGATGCATGCGCGTCCGGAATCGCCACCTCGCGCAGCCGGCGATACCCCATCCGCGATCCCGCCACCTCCAGCTTCAGATCCCCCCGCTCTTCGAGATAATTCAGCGCCGCCACGACCCGCTGGCGGTCGGCGCCGGTCGCGCTCATCACGTCCGCCAGGTCCAGCTTCCACCACAGCTTCAGCCGCTGCGCGCACTTGAAGATCGCCCGCACGAACTCCGCCCGCTCGCCCTCGAACCGCGCGATCATCTGCTGGCTCGTCACCAGCGGCTGAAACTTGTATTCGCCGTAGAACGGCCCGGTCGCGGCGATGATCCCCGCTAGTTCCAGGTACGTCAGCACCGTCTCGACGACCAGCGGCCGGATGTCGAACCGCCCCGACAGGTCGTACGTCGACACGTCGAACGTCGGCCCCTGCCCGAGCACGTCGGCCAGCATCCCGCCGATCGACCGCGCCGTCGGCGTGTCGCCGTACGTGAAGTTTTCCAGCGTCACCCGGTCCGACAGCGCCGCCAGCACCTCGCACGTCGACTCGCCCCCGTCGCGCCCCGCGCGGCCGATCTCCTGCGCGTAGTTCTCCAGCGTCTTGGGCAGGTTGTAGTGGTACACGTACCGGATGTCCGACTTGTCGATCCCCATGCCGAACGCGATCGTCGCGCACACGATCGACTGGCCCGACGACATGAACCAGTCCTGGATCGCGTGGCGGTCGTCGGCATTCAGTCCCGCGTGGTACGCCTTGGCCGGCAGCCCCTGATGCGCCAAAAACTCCGCGACCGCCTCGGCGGTCTTCTGCAGCGTGACGTAAACGATGGTGGGGCCCGGCGGGCGCGTGCGGATCCGCTCGAGGAGGATCGAGAGGCGCAGGTCCTCCCCGGGCGCGGGCCTGGTAGCACGTGCCACCTCCGCCTCCACCCCCGTCACCCGCAGCACCAGATTCTTCCGGTGAAACTCCGTCTTCACCACGTCGTCGGCCGCGATGGCGAACGCCTTGGCGATGTCCCCCGCCACCGCGGGCGTCGCCGTCGCCGTCAGCGCCAGCACCCGCTGCACGCCCAGCTCGCGCGCGAGCGGCGCGAGCTTCATGTAGTCCGGGCGGAAGTTGTGCCCCCATTCCGAGATGCAGTGGGCCTCGTCGACGGCTAGCAGCGAGATCGTGAGTCGGCGGAGCGTGGCGAGGAATCGCTCGCTCGCCAGGCGCTCGGGGGCGACGTAGAGGAGCTTCAGGTTCCCCGCCCGAAGGTCGTCCATGACGCCGCGCAGCTCGTCGAGGGTGAGGGTCGAGTCGAGCCGCGCCGCCGCGACGCCCTTGGACTTGAGGAAGTCGATCTGGTCCTTCATCAGCGCGATCAGCGGCGAGATCACCAGCGTCACGCCCGGCAACAGCAGCGCGGGGAGCTGGTAGCAGAGCGACTTCACCGCCCCAGTCGGAAAAATCGCCAGGACGGATTTTCCGGCGAGCAGCCGCTCGACGACCGGCGTCTGGCCGGCGCGGAAATCGGGGAAGCCGAAAACGGATTGGAGGGTCTCGCGTGGATCGGTCATAGGGGCAGAGGAAAGGCCGTCGGTCGGATCTTTCTTAGACACTGATTCCACCGATTGACACCGATTCACACTGATGATTTCAGAGTCGAAAATCGGTGAACATCTGTGCCGATCGGTGCAATCGGTGTCAAAAATAATGAGCCGAGACGGGCCGTTGGTTCACGGGAGCGGCACGTCCCTGAACTCGAACGTCAGCGGCAGCTCGCGCGTCTCCGTCGGGACCTCCCACGACAGCTTCACCGGCTTCCCGATTCGGCTGGCCTTGGGCGGGTCCTTCTCGAACTTGAAGATGAACGACAGGTCGTCGCCCTTCCCGCCCACGCCGAACCCGCGCGCCACGACGGACCGGCCCTCCGCGTCGACCAGCTTCATCGACTGCCCGGGGAACAGCGCCCCCGCCCACTGCTCGGGCGTGAGCTGGTCCCGGCTGAGCGTCATCACGGCCTCCCACTCGCCGTCCCCGCGCCGCAGCTCCTTCAGCGTGATCTTCCGCCCGGCCACCGACTTGCTCGCCCCCTTGCTCGCGACAGGGTCCGCAATCTCAATCGTCTCCGACTTCACCTGCGCCACGAAGTTCGCCGAGCACTTGAGCACCGGCAGCTTTGCCCCCGCCCCGTCTTTCGGCGGATACTCCAGCGGCGCGTCCAGGTTGTAGACCCACGACGTCACGAAATTCATCGTCTCCGCATCGGCGTCCGGCG
>DATHXE010000416.1:0-1754 GCA_035459845.1 Tepidisphaeraceae bacterium
CCGACGGGGCCCGTCGCGGGGCGAGGGCCGACCGGGCCAACGCCCGCCGGGCGCAGGCCGAGGGACGACCCGCTCGTCGCCGGGCGGACGCCCGTGATCGACGGGGGCGGCGGGACGGCGCGGTCGCCCTTGTTGTCCGGCTGGAGCACCAGGATCATGCGCTTGCCTTCCATCTTGGCGTCGCGCTCGACCTTCGAGACCTGGTACAGGTCGGTCTTGATCTTGGTCATGATGTCGCGCCCGAGTTCCTGGTGGGCCATCTCGCGGCCGCGGAACTGGAGCGTGAACTGGACCTTGTTCCCCTCGGCCAGGAAGTCGCGGGCGTGCTTGATCTTGATGTTCAGATCGTGCTCGCCGATCTTGACCGTCTTGAACTTGATTTCCTTGAGCTGCCCCCCGCGGACGGCGGCCTTGGACTTGTCCGCCTTCTTCTGCTGCTGGTAGCGCCACTTCCCGTAGTCCATGATCTTACAGACCGGCGGGCGCGCCGTGGGGGCGACTTCGACCAGGTCGAGGCCGGCCTCGCGGGCGCGGCGCATGGCCTCGTTCGTCGGCGTCGGGCCGAGCTTGTTGTCGTCCTGATCGATGAGGAAGACCGGGGAGATCCGGATCTGCTCGTTGTGGCGGAAATTGGTGGAAATGGCCGTCTACTCCTGTGCAGAAAACTCGCTCGGACGGGCTCGGGCCGCGCTGTGAATGGTGTGGCGATCCCGACGTTCCCGCTGACCGGCCGCACGGGACACGCGTCCCGAAGCCGAACCGGTCGCAACTCAATTACTCAGACACGCTCACCGCCGGCAGGTTTCAAACCGCGCGCCCGCCGAACGGGCAAAAGCGTACCGACCGCGGGCTCGGCCGTGCCTGCCGCACGACGCGCGCCGCTCGCCACTGCGCACCGGCCGATGGATTGGAAGGGGGAAGACCCGCCGGACCGTGTGGGGCGCTCAGACCCCGGTACGCAACGACATGCCGCCACCTGACGAAACTATCGGCCTGCGCCGACCCCTGGCTTCGCACCGGTGGCCCGCCTCCGCCGATTATAGGGCGAAGACGCGACCCATCTTGCCCAAAGGCCATTGATTTTGCAAGGATTTAGTGCGGCCTGCCGGCTGCGACTTTAGTCCAATGCTCGGGTTACGACGCCCCGGTTGCCATCTCCTTCAAGAATCCGTCGGATACCGCTCTGGGACGCGTGAAATACCACCAATTCCGCTCAGGATTCCAGCCGTTTTCGATCTCGGCCCGGCGGCCCCACAGGCACTGCGGCGCCGGCACCAAGTGCGGCCGAACGGCCTCGTCCAGCTCGAATAGCGCCGCCGTCCCCTGTTTATGCTGGCGGACGGTCGTGTGGGGCAGGGTCTCCTCGATGAGCTGCCGCACGTCCATGTCATTGAGGTAATCGTCGAACGTGAGCCGGTAACCCTGACCGATCTGGGCGACAGTCTGCCGCCACCTGTCGATGAGCCCGCTCAACCCGCCGGCGACGACGTCGGGCGGGCTCTTGCGCGATCGGAGGAAGGCTTGGGTCGGGTCGGGTGGGGGCATCGCGGGAAGCGGAAGGATGAAGGATGAATCTCGTTTAGCGGCGACCCGGAGGGCGAGCGACAGCGCCGCCCGCAGGGGAGCGCGACGTCGACCCACGCGCTAATCGCCATCGCGCTGCGCCTGCCGTCGGAAATATGCCGCACCGTCTGCCGGGCGGAAAAACGTGCGGATCGTGAAATCCGAATTGAACGCGATGAAGTACCCCGTCC
>DATHXE010000417.1:0-8692 GCA_035459845.1 Tepidisphaeraceae bacterium
CGACCGTCTCGGCCGACCGGAAATACGTCACCATGACGTTCCGGGGCCAGAACTCGCAACTGCTGAATCTCACGAGCTTTGCCTTCCAGACGGGCACGCCGATGACCGGCGTGATCGGCGGCGGGGCGGGCGGCGGTGGCACGGCCCCCGGCCGGGTCGAGCCGCAGACGAGCGGTGGCGTGAATGCGCCCGTGACGGTCGCTCCCGGCGCGGGCCCGCGGATCATGAGCCAGCGCGGGATCACGCCGATCGTCCGCCACTGACGCGCGCCGTCATATCGAGCCAACTCAGACCCGGGACAAGGCGTCCCGGGTTTCTTCTTTTCCCGCCGACTCGGACCTCGGGCGCGGATACGATGTGAGGTGCGCGACAAAGTCCGGTAACGCGACTTTCGCGCGATAATCGCGACCGACGGCTTCCGCCGGCGGCTCTTACGGGGAGAACGACCATGAACACGACCGACAAGGCTTCCGATCTCGAGGCTGCCACACCGGCGCCGAAGAAGCGCCGCCGGTGGCTCAAGATTCTCGCCGCGTTCGTCGCCGTGCTGGTGCTGCTGGTCGCATTGTTGCCGACGCTCGCGGGGACCGGGCCGGGGCGCGCGCTGGTGCGGAGCATCGTCAACGGCAACCTCAACGGGTCGGTCGAGTTCGACGATTTGTCGGTCGGGTGGACCTCGGGCGTGACGGTCGACGGCCTGCGCGTAAAGGACGACAAGGGTCAGCTCGTGCTCAAGGCGGGCAAGGTGCGCACGCAGTTGTCGCTGTGGCGGACGATCCGCAAGGGGTTCGACGACTTCGACCTGGGACAGACGGACGTGGACGGGCTGGACCTGGCGAACGTGCGCGTGGACGACCGCGGGCAACTCAACCTGGCGCGCCTCGCGAAAGTATCGAAGAAGGACAAGCCGTCGGAGCCCGTGAAGCTGGCGGGCGAGATCCGGATCAAGGGGATGGTCGGCAAGGTGTCGGCCGACCAGGTCACGCAGGTCCTGTGCATCCTTCCGAGCGACGTGACGGTGAAGATCACGGGGCTGGACCATCCGATCGCCCACGACGTGAAGCTCGCGCTGGCCGTCGAGCAGGGGACGGGCTCGGCGTCCGGCGCGACTCAAGTCGCGGGCGCGCGGGGCAAGACGGGCACGATCACGCTCGTCGGTGAGGCGGACCCGAAGAACGTGCGGTTCAAGGAGAAACTCACGGTTGCGGACATCGATTTGTCGATCCTGAACCCGCTGCTGGCGATGGGCCGGGCGGGCGGGGCGCCGGTGAGCGTGACTGGCACGGCGAACGGCGCGTGCGACTTGACCGCGCTCGGCGCGGACAACACGGGTGGCGACGGCCTGATCACTTTGTCGGACTTCGCGCTCACCGGCCCGGCGCTGGCGGGCGACACGGCCCGCTCGAAGAGCGTCCGCATCCCGATCAAGTTCGCGCGGGGCGCCGCGGGGCAACTCGACGTCCCGTGGATTCGCGTCGAGACCGACTACGGCACGGTCGGCGTCGTGGCCAGCGTGCCGGAGGAGTCGCTTAGGAGGTTGGCGAAGGGCGAGGCACCGGGCGGGGCCGGCACGGTCACGATCGGCGTCGACTTCCCGAAGGCCGCCGAGCTGGTCAACTCGATGCCGAACTTGTTCCGGCTGGAGAAGGGCGTGACGGTGACGTCGGCGAATCTGACGGCGACTTCCGACGTCGCGCTGACGACGGACCGCGTCGAGATGAAGAACCGGATCGCGCTGACGGCCACGGGCACGCGCACGGAGATCGACCCGGGTACGAAGCGCGAGACGACGCGGCAGATCGCGCTGGCGCCGATCGAACAGACGGTCGACGCGACGTTCGTCCCGGCCGGCGACGAGATCCGCGACGTCGCGTACGCCTTTAAGAGCGACTTCGCGCAGGTTACGGGCGGGACCGGCAAGGGCGGGTCGCTCGCGTCCTTCCGACTCGAGGGCGGCGGCGACCTGACCAAGCTCCGGGCGCAGCTCGCGGAGTTCTTCGCGATGGGGGATACGCCGCTTGCCGGGGCCTTCACAATCAAGGCGGGCACGACCGGCGACCCGGCGGCGGCCGACGCGGCGGTGGATTTGAGCGCCGTGGTGACGGTCAAAGACGCGGCGATCGGGTCGATCCGCCGGCCGTGGCTTCAGCTCGCGCTCACCGGCAAGTTGAACATGAAGGGCCACAGCCCGCAGTCGCTGACCGGCGCGGAGTTCACGCTCAAGGGCACGAGCGCCGCCCAGCCGATGGCCGACGTGGTGGCCAAGGGCGACGTGGGGCTCAAGCCGTTCTCGGCCAATATGAACATCGTCGCGGACGCCCGGCAGTTCCTGGAAATCATGCGCGGCCCCGCGGCGGTGGCGGCGACGCCGGCGGCGGCCGGTGCTGCCGCGAGTCCTGTTTCGGACCTGATCAGCGCCGTGCTCACCGGCAACGTGAAGGTCGCGCGCGAGGGCGGGTCGACGATGCGCGTCGACGGGACGCTCGGGCTCAAGCTCGTCGTCCGCACAGCGAAGGACCCGTTCACGGACACGATCACGTTCGCGTTCGGCGCGGCGGTTCCGGACGATTCGTCCCAGCCGCTGTCGGGGAAGATCGACGTCGGCAGCGCGACCGGCGCGATCCGGTTCACGCTCGCGGAGGCGCGGATCGCCGACTGGGGCGGGCAGCGCAGGATCGTCGACAAGGCCCAGGCCGAGGTGGAGGTCGACTGGCCCAAGGCGTGGGCGCTGGTGCGGCCGCTGCTCGACGCGGAGACGCTGGATTCGCTGAAGGACCTGGTGGTGAGCGGCACGATGCGCCGGCGGTTCGAATTGTCCGGCAGTTTCCCCGCGACCGGCCCGGATAAGACCGGGCGGGTCGTCGCGCTGCCGCTCCAGAATTCGCTGCGGTTCCTGACGGCCAAGGGCGCCGTGACGATCCCGCGGCTGCAGGCGATGGGGCTGGACCTGCAGAACGTCGACCTGCCGATCTTCATGAACGACGGCGTCGTGCACCTGGCCGAGCACACGGGCGGGAAGCAGCTTCACCCGCCCGGGCCGATCGCCTGCAACGGTGGGGAGATCCATCTCGGCGGCGAGATCCGGTGCGACCTCAATCGCCTGGACCCGAAGGAGCCGGGCAAGATCGTTCCGCTGATCACGTTCGGCACGCAGAACTGGCGGCTGTTCAAGGGCGTCCGCGTGACGCCGGCTTTTGCGCGCACGGCGCTGGGCAAGTACCTCAACACCGCGTTCTCCGACGCCGAGAAGGCGAACGGGGTGTTGAACCTGACGGTCGTGTACTGCGAGAACGTCCCGCTGGGCTCGATGATCACGTCGGCGGACAACCCGGGCAGGGCGAAGCTCGAGATGGCGATGAGCGCGGTCGAGATCAAGAGCGGCGGGCTGGGCGTGCTGGGAACGGCGTGGACGTTCCTTTCGAGCCGGGTGGGCGGCGGGAGCGGCGCGGGCGAGGCGGCGGGCGGCCTCCAGAGCGTCGAGGGCGAGATCGAAAAATCGTCGATCACGATCGAGCACGGGCGCGTCGTCCACGACCTGAACCTCAAGACGAATCGGTTCGGCGAGTGGCAGTTCGACGGCGACCTGGCGCTGGCGACGCGCGAGTACAAGTACCTGAAGGTGCGCGTCCCGAGCACGCTGCTGCCGGTGCCCGAGCAGGTGCGGCGGTTCCTGGGGCCGACGGTGACGATGACGTTGTCGGGGCCGATCAACAAGCCGCAGTTGTCGCCCAAGTTCGTCGAGGAATTCGTGGCCGACACGGTGAAGCGCGGGCTGATCCCGGGCGTGCTGGACACGCTGACGGGCGGGGGGAAGAAGCCGAAGGACGGGCCCGCGCCTCCGCCGCGCGGCACGCCTCGGTCCGACGCGGGCGACGGGGGCGGGAAGCCGGCGGACGCGCTGCGCGACATCGCCGGGCAGATTCTCAACCCGGGCGGGAAAGACGCGCCGCCCCCACCCGACCGGCGCGAGGCCGTGCCGGCCGACCGGCGCCCGCCGGCGGCCCCGGGCGGCGCGGCAGATCCGAAAGAGCCGCCCCCGGAGGCCGCGCCGTCCGGCCGGTCGCCCAAGCGGCGGGCGATGGAGGAGCAGGAGCGGCAAAAGGAGTTGGAAAAGCAGAAGGCGGAGGAGCGGAAGTAGGCGAGATAGCTGGTGCCGCGCTAACTACGGAACAAGTTCCGTGGGCTTTCCGGCATTACCGACATATGAAAGCCTGGCTCCTCGACAAGATCGGATCGATCGACGACCTGCGATTGGCGGACGATGCGCCCGACCCGACGCCGGGCGAGGGCGAGGTCGTGCTGGCGGTGGCGCTGGCTGGTCTCAATCCGGCGGACCGGTATCTGGCCGAGGGGCAGTACCCGGCCAAGCCTTCGTTTCCGCACATTCTGGGGCGAGACGCGATCGGGACGGTGGTGGCGGTCGGGCCGGGGGTGAGTGGCGTGAAGGTCGGCGATCGGCGGATTGTGCTGCGTACGGACGTCGGGGTGAACTTGCCGGGGACGCTCGCCGGACGCGTGGCGGTGGATGCGGCGTCGCTCGCGCCGGTGCCCGAGGGGTGGAGCGACGAGCAGGCGGGTGGGGCGGCGCTGGTCTACCTGACGGCGTGGCAGGCGCTGCGGATGTGGGAGGACGTCACCCCCACGCCGGGAGCGGAGCCTGACGGCGACGCCACGGATCGTTCGGGGGATCGGCCCGTTCTCCTCGTCACCGGTGCGTCCGGCGGGGTCGGCACGGCGTGCGTGCACCTGGGCAAGGGGCTTGGGTTCGAGGTGGTCGCACTAACTCGAAGCAAGGAAAAGGGTGATCGACTGTTGGACGAGGGTGCCGACTACGTTCTCTACGCAACGAACCCCGATTGGGTGAAGGCGCTAAAGGCAATGCTCGGCAAGCGGCGCGTGCGCCTGGCGGTCGACAACGTGGGCGGGGCGGCGTTCAACCAGTTGCTGGAGACGTTGGGCGATCAGGGGCGGGTGAGCTGCGTCGGGCGGCTGGCGGGGCCGGTGCCGGAGTTCAATACGGCGGCGCTGTTCTTCAGGCGGATCCGCGTCGGCGGCGTGGTCGTGAGTGGGTATACGCGCGAGGAGGCGCGGGCGGCGTGGGGGGAGATTGTGGGGGTGATGGGGCGCGCGGGGCGGCGGCCGATCGTGGATTCGGTGTGGGGGTTTGAGGACGTGCAGGGGGCGTTCGAGCGGCTCGCGGCGGGGCCGATGGGGAAGGTGATGATTAAGGTTGGGTAGGATCGCGAAAGTTTGGGTGCCATGCCCTCGCACCGCGCCGGGTGACGTTGATCGGGCGCGGAGGGTCATCGCGGGGCGTGGGCATGCCCCGACGGCGATCGTTCCGAGACCGAAAGCGCGCGGGCTTTCGTTGTTGGAATCGAACGCCACTGGGGCATGCCCACGCCCCGCGAACACGATCCTGTCGTGACCGGCGCCGTCGGGCGCGGTGCGAGGGCATGGCACCCGGACGGGGCCTCGGTCGCTCGACTGGTGGGCAGTGCCCACCCTACTTGGCGGCGATGCGCCTCGTCGCGAACTCGCGGAGTTGGGGGATCTTTCCGGTGGCGGCGAGGGTGAGGGCGCGGGCCTTGTCGAGCGGGACGAGCGGCTCGAGGGCGTACCAGTACATCTGCGGGAGATTCTGGTCGGCGGCGTCGTCGGCGTGGGTGAGCAGGCCCTTGAGGATGTCCCAGCGGTGCTCGTTGGGCAGGCGCTGGCAGGCGCTGGCGAGGTAGAGGCGGACGACGGGGGAGTCGTCTTCCTTGGCGAGGCGCGCGAATTCGGTGAGGAGCGCGGGGGCGGGGGTGGCGGTCTCGCAGGCGAGTTGGATGGCCCAGCCGCGGACGTAGGCGTCGGGGTACTTGAGAGACTGGAGTAGCGTGGGCTCGTCGGCGCCGCCCATCGTGTGGATGGTTAGGAGTAAACGCAAGTAAAGGCGCGGTTCCTGCGCCGCGGCCAGGTACTTTCGGATCGTCGGGATCGCGTCCTTATCGGCGCGCTCCTGAAGGAGTCGGCGGGCGTGGCGGATGTAGTACTCGTTCTTGTGGAAGAGCAGGCCGACGAGCTGGTTCGTCGTCGCCGACGCGAGGCTTGGCGGGACGAATTCCGGTACGGTCCGCTCGGCGGGCGGTCGCGCGGGGGCACGTTCGGGGTCGAGCGGCGACGCGTTGGAGCCGTTCAGGAAGTCCGTGAACGCCTTCTGCCCCTTACTCACCGTCGGGTCTTGTGTGTACGCGATCTTGTAAACGCGCCCGTTCGTCCGGTCCCACACCTCGGGCTTGTTCAGGTGACACGCCTGCTTGTCGTACCAGTCAATCGTGTAGACGGAGCCGTCGGGGCCGGTCTTGAAGGCGATCAGGCGGGACCACTTGTCGTTGGTCTTGAGGAAGTCGGGGCCGTGGGCGGCGGTGTATCCGGAACCTTTCGGCTTCAGGAGGTCCTGGTTGATCCGGTTGCCGTGCAGGTTCGACATGAAGATCTGGTCGCGGTAGGCGTCGGGCCAGGCGCCGCCGTTGTAGATCAGGATGCCGCAGTGGGCGTGGCCACCCCCGGCGGCGTCGGAGCGGTTGTTGCCGGCGTGGGGCGAGCCGCCGCCGGCCCAGTGGACGTGGTCGGCGCAGGTCTTGATGTCGGCGAAGGTGTAGGGGTTGAAGTGCTGGCCGGCCTGGCGGTGGTAGCGCCCGCCCTGGACCATGTGGTAGAGGTGGGGGATGACGCAGGCGGTGACGAAGGCCTGCCCGCGGTCGTTGAACTCGACGCCCCACGGGTTGGACGTGCCGTGGGCGAAGACCTCGAACGTGTGGCGGACCGGGTGGTAGCGCCAGACGCCGGCGTTGATTTTTTCGCGCTGCTCGTCGGGCGTGCCGGGCTTGCCGACCTTGGAGTGGGTGAAGACGCCGTGGCACCCGTAGAGCCAGCCGTCGGGGCCCCAGGTAAAGGAGTTGAGGGTCTCGTGGGTGTCCTGGTGGCCGAAGCCGTCGAGGAGGACCTGCGGCGGGCCGTCGGGCTTGTCGTCGCCGTCCTTGTCGGGGATGAAGAGGAGTTCGGGGGCCTGGCCGACCCACACACCGCCGAAGCCGACCTCGAGGCCCGAGACGAGGTTGAGGTTTTCGATGAACGTCGTGACTTTGTCGGCTTTGCCGTCGTTGTCGGTGTCTTCGAGGATGAGGATGCGGTCCTTGCCTTCGCCGGCGGGCGCCTTGCGGGGGTAGTTGTGGGCCTCGGCGACCCAGATGCGGCCGCGCGCGTCGATGGTCATCGCGACGGGCTGGGCGACCTGCGGCTCGGCGGCGAAGAGGTAGACCTTGAAGCCGGCGGCGGGCTCCATGGCCTTGACGGCGTCCTCGGGCGAGAGGCCGGCGTTCTTAACGACGTCGACGGGGCCGGCCGGGGGCTTGGCGGCGCCGGCGGCGGCGAGCGTCTGCTCCTTGGGGAACTTGGGGTCCTCGGGGTGGAAGCGGAAGTCGTCGAAGTTGAGATGGCCCCAGCCGCCGGCGAAGTCGTCGACGAGGCGGACGCGGATCTGCTTGCCCTGGTGTTTGCGGAGGTCGACGACGACGCGGCGGAGGTTTTCGATCTCGGTGCCGGAGGTCTTGAAGATGACGGTGGGCTTATCGCCGTCGATCAGCTCGATCTCGGCTCGCGTTTCGTCGGACTTGCCGGCGGCGAAGAGGAAGGACGCATATGGGTGCGCGACGGCGAAGGGCGCGGAGGTGAGCGTGCCCTTGGGCGCGTCCTTGTGGAGCTCGTACCCGCCGATCCAGTATTGGCCCTGGTGGTTCGACTTCATGTCGGGCCGGCGCGGGGCGATGGTGTCGCCCTTGATCGGCTGGCCGGCGAAGGCGTCGCCGGTGGCGGTCCAGTCGCGGAGGTCGCCGGTCTCGAAGTCGAGGTTATATGCGGTCCCGTCGGGCTTCAGCGGGCGGAAGCCGGTGGTGATCTCGATGGGGGGTGAGACGGCGGCGGCGCTGAACGAAAGCAGGGCGGCGGCAGCGATGGCGAGCGGGCGGCGCATGCGGGGTTCCTCCTCGGTGACGTGGACGGGACGAGGAGTATACCGGCGGGGCGCGCGGGGGTTTCCGGGCGGGGATGAGGATTTTGACTGGGGCATGTGGTCCCGCGCACGTGCCGCCTCGTGGCATGGGTACCGCCCGAAGGGCGATACCCGTGTTCAACGCCCCGTTCGCGCGACCGACGGCAGACACGGGTAAGCCCCTGACGGGGCGCACCCATGCCACGAGGGTCACGCGCGGGCGCGGCGGTCGCCCACGATCGGAACGTCGTTCGCCTGGTCGTCCGACCGCGCGCCGTCGTCGGGGCCGTCGGCCTCGGGTTGGAAGAGGACGCGGTCGATCGTGATGAAGCGCAGGCCGTACGGGACCTTCCACCAGAGCGCGCGGCCGACGGCGCGGCCGAGGACGGCGGTGCCGATCGGGGCGAACACGGACAACCGGCCGCGCTCGAGGTCAGCCTCGTCGGGGTAGACCAGGCGGTAGGTCTCGGCGACGCCGGTGCGGCGGTCGGTGAACGAGAAGCGCGTGCCCATCGTGATCACGTCGGGCGGGACGGCGTCCGGCGGGACGACTCGGGCGTCGGCGAGGCGCCGCTCGAGGGTGCGGAGGTAGGGCCAGGTCGGGAGGTAGTGCGCCAGCAGGTGGCCGAGGCGCAGGAGGTCGGGCTGGGTGATGATGAT
>DATHXE010000418.1:0-1980 GCA_035459845.1 Tepidisphaeraceae bacterium
CCTGGGCCTGGTCCCGGTCATCGCCTGGGTCTACTACCGTCGCCTGACGAAGAATCTGCGGGACGCGCGGGTCTGGGTCGACGTCGAGTCGGCGTCCGTGGGCCGATCCTTCAAAGCCCGCGCCGAGCAGGTCCTCACCGCGCCGCTCCCGATCAAGGCGTTCCAGCTCGGCCTGGTCTGCCTCGCCACGCACCGCTCGACCACGGGCGGGAAGACAAGCACGACCACGGGCGTGTGCTTCGAGCACTGGACTGAGCCGGAGTCGCTCGACGCGGCGCCGACCGCGCACCCGCTGGCGGTCAAGGGGACGTTCAAGGTGCCGTACGATCAACCGCCGACGACGCCCAACGACCAGCGCGGGCTCCCGCGGCACCGGTGGGTCATGCGCGTCCGCGCGGCGATCCCGAATCACCCGGATTATCAGGCGGAATTCCCGATCGACGTCGTGAAGTGATCCGGCGCTTCTCCTCATCCCCCCACCTCCCCACCCCCTCACCTCCCCATCACTTCTTCGACCCCGGCATCGTCACGCGCTGCCCCGTCTTCGGGTCGATGATCGTGATCTCCGTCTCGACGCGCGTCACCGTCGTCGGCGGGAGCGTCGCGTCGTCCGGTTGCGGCTTGAGGGGCGCGGTCAGCTTCGCCAGCGCGGCCGCGCGCGTCGGCTCGTCCTTGGTCGACAGGCGCAGGTGGTGGCCGAACGTGTGGGTCCAGGCGTTGTCCCACCGGCCGCAACCGATGGCGATTTCGTCCGGGGCCGTCATCGCCAGGTGGTGGCCGGGGCTGTTGAACCAGACGTCGAACGCGCGGTTGGCGTCGCCGACGTTGGCGCAGATGTTCTCGCGCCACCCGGCGGGGTAGCCGGCGCTCGCCATGCGCTGCACGGGCTCGCGCTGGCCGGGCGTGGGGGAGGCGTGGGCGAAGTACTTGAGGTCGACCATCTCCTTGCTGTGGCGCCGGGCCGCTTCGCACAGCCGCGGGTCGATCTCGAGCGGCATCAGGCCCAGCGCCTCGCGGTAGTCGTTGAGCAGCTTGACGCTGTGCCCCTCCCACTTGTTCACCACGCCCGCGGCCTGCTGCGCCTTGTTGCACGCCTCGATCGTCCGGCAGGCGCGGTAGAACCAGAGTCCTCGCTCCGGCGAATCGGAGCGCGGCTCGTCGACGGCGGCGAGCTCGGGGATCGCGACCGCGTCGGCGGCGTCGATGCCGATGGCCCGGCCGGCGCGGGCGGTGAGCGTCGCATCGTCCGGCACCGTTTCGCCGAGCCGTTCCAGCACTGTCCCGCATGCCGCTCGCCGGCGCATCGCCTCCACGACCGCCCACTGTTGGGCGCGGGCGGCGTTCACTTTGATCATCAGGACTTTGAGCGCCGCGTGATGCTGCCGGCCGGCGGTGACGGGCTCGCCCTTGTCGAGCTTCTCGAGGTTCGCCATCGCCTTCGTGCGGACCGCGGAGACGTCGGCCTCGAGCTGCTTGGTCTTGGCGGGGTCGAGGGTGGCGATCGCCTTCTCGATCGCGGTGGCGTCGCGCGACATGAGGCCGCGGGCGAGGTCCGCGAGGCCGGCCTTGGCGGCGTCGCCGAGCGCGTCGAGCTTTTGGACGGCGTCGAAGGCGACGGCCGGGTCGGGCGACGCGGCACGCTTGCGGAGGTCGGCGGGGTCGTCAGCGGCGCGGGCGGAGAGCGACGCAACCAGCACGAGCGCGCGGAGGGCTTGCACGGCGCGACGAAGCCCGTGGGAGGTCGACGTGCGAGAATGGTGTGTCCGCGTGTTCACGTTCAATCCGCGCCGTCGCACCGCGTGCGCAGCACGCCCGCTTGCGGGTTAGCGGGCTGGCCGGGCCGCGAACCCCAATGCCCGTCGCTCCGGGCGCCCGTTGACGTGCACCACGTGCGGCCCGATCAGTGTAAATGCGCGGTCGGATATCGGATAGCACGTTCTTTGATCGAACGACGCCCGTTGGCGCTCGCGCGAGGACGGA
>DATHXE010000419.1:0-6854 GCA_035459845.1 Tepidisphaeraceae bacterium
TCGTGCAGCGCCCCCATCCCCAGCTCGGCCTCGTCGATCACCGTGTTCTCGAGGTCGAACGACGGGTTCTGGACCAGGTACCCGACCTTCGTATTTCGGCTGATGACCACGTCGCCCTGGTCGGCGTGCTCCTGCCCGGTCAGGATGCGGAAGAGCGTCGTCTTGCCCGCCCCGTTGGCCCCGATGAACCCGATCCGCTCGCCCTCGGAGATGATCAGGTCGAGCTTCTCGAACAGGATCTTCGGGCCGAAGTGCTTCTCGACGTTGGACAGCGACGCGACAGCCATGGGCAAACTCGTAACGGGGAACAACGACCGGCAGGGTCGCTTCAGCGACCCTGATTACACACGCACGCACGGGAAAGACCGGATTATAGCGCGGGGCCGGATGTTGTCGGGCGCGGGGGGAGGAAAGTCAATGCGAACGCCCGGGGCAGTCCGGACCGGACGACCACGGGCGTTGCAGCAGGTTCGTTTTCGGGGCGGCAGTTACCGCAGTCCGCCACCCACGTAAAGCAGTTCGCCCGTCACCCATCGCGAGTCGTCGGACGCCAGGAACACCGCCACGTCCGCGATGTCGTCCGGCTGGCCGATCCGGCCCAGCGGCGTCTGGGCGACCGTCTGCGTGGCCATCTCCGACTCGACAATGTGAGCCGCGCCCTCGGTCGCGACCATGCCCGGGTTGAGCGCGTTCACGCGGATCTTGCGCGGGCCCAGTTCGCGGGCGAGCGCGCCGGTGATCGAGTCCACCGCCCCCTTCGTCCCCGTGTAGACCGCACTGTTCGGCAGCGTGAGCCGCGTGACGACCGACCCGATGTTGATGATGCTCCCGCCCTCCGGAAGGTGCTTCGCCGCCGCCTGCGTCACCAGCAGCAGCCCGAGCACGTTGATGTCGAACATCCGGCGGTAGCTGGCCTCGGTGAATTCCGCGATCGGCGCGAACTCGTACACGCCCGAGTTGTTCACCAATACGTCGAGCCGGCCGAACGACTTGATCGCCGCGTCGACGATGCCCTGCGCCTCTGCGGCCTTGGACACGTCCCCGCCGACGGCGACGGCCTTCCCGCCCGCCTTGGTAATAGAGGCGACGACCGCGTCCGCCCCGGCCTTGCTGGACGCGTAATTGACGACGACGGCGGCGCCCGCGGCGGCCAGCGCCTTGGCGATCCCCGCCCCGATCCCCTTCGACCCGCCCGTGACGACCGCGACCTTGCCAGTGAGCTTGCTCATGATGATCTTCCTTCGGCGCCAGGGCGTTGCCCCGCGCGGGTGAGGGTTGGTTCGTCAACCGAACGACCGACGGCAGTTCGGTTGTTCAGGAGTTTAGAACTATCGAACAAACGAAGTCAAATGGGCGTAGGATAAGGTGAGATGAAGCCGCTCTTCCACCCGTCGATCGACGACCTGACCGTTGAGGGGATCCTCCACGCGCTCGCCGACCCCGTCCGCGTCGCGATCTTCGCCCGCCTCGCGTCGGCCGACTGCGCCCAGCGGTGCACCGACCTCGCCGGCGTCGTCCCCGCCGGCATCCCCAAATCCAGCCTCTCCCAGCACTTCAAGGCCCTCCGCGACGCCGGCCTGATCCGCAGCGAGCGCCGCGGCGTCGAGATGCACAACACGTCGCGGTGCGCGGAGGTTGACCGGCGATTCCCCGGACTACTTGCGGCGATCGTCGGCGCGTACAAGGCGCAGGCGGGCAAGTCGAAGAAATCGCGCCGGTAGGCGCTTCCGGGTGCCATGCCCTCGCGAGCCGCCAATCAAGCCGGCGCGCGTGCCGGCGCACTCGGCTCGCGTGGGCATGCCCCAGAGGCGTTCGATTTCGAAACGGACGCTGCGCGAGTCCGCGATGAACGAATCAGCGCCACTGGGGCATGCCCACGCACCGCTAGGACGCCGATGCCCGAAGTCGACCGAGTCGGCGCGGTGCGAGGGCATGGCACCCGGAGCGGGCGCGCCGCGCCGTTGCCCGTCCCACGCGACCCCAGTACCGTTACCCCCATGCAACTCGACCTCCACGGCAAACAGCTCATCGCCGGCCAGGCCACCGCCACGTCCGGCCAGACCTTCCACGCCACGAACCCCGCCACCGCCCAGCGCCTGACCACCGATTTCGCCGAGGCGACGCGCGCCGAGGTCGACCGCGCGTGTACGCTCGCCGCCCAATCCTTCGACGCCGTCCGCGCCCGGCCCGCCAAGGACCGCGCCGCCCTCCTCCGCGCCATGGCCGACCAGATCATGGCCCTGGGCGACGCGCTGGTCACCCGCGCCGTCGAAGAGACCGGCCTCCCCAAGGCCCGCATCGAAGGCGAGCGCGGCCGAACGACCGGCCAACTCCGCGCGTTCGCCGACCTCATCGAAGAGGGCTCGTGGGTCGACGCGACGATCGACCGCGCGCTCCCCGACCGCCAGCCGCTCCCCAAGCCCGACGTCCGCCGGATGCTCGTCCCGATTGGGCCCGTCGTGGTGTTCGGCGCGAGCAATTTCCCCCTCGCGTTCTCCGTCGGCGGGGGCGACAGCGCGAGCGCGCTAGCCGCGGGTTGCCCCGTCGTCTGCAAGGGTCACCCGGCCCACCCGGGCACGAGCGAGCTCGTCGCCCGCGCCTGCCACGCCGCCGTCGAACAGTGCGGCTTCCCGGCCGGCACGTTCTCGCTGATCCAGGGCGCCAGCATCGACGTCGGCCTGTGGCTCGTCACCCACCCGGCGATCAAGGCCGTCGGCTTCACCGGCAGCCTCCGCGGCGGGCGGGCGCTCTACGACGCCGCCGCCAAGCGCGACGAGCCGATCCCGGTCTATTCGGAGATGGGGTCGACGAATCCGGTGTTCGTCCTTCCCCGCGCGCTCGCCGAGCGCGGCGAGAAGATCGCCGAGGGGTTGGTCGGGAGCGTGACGCTCGGTGTCGGGCAGTTTTGCACGAAACCCGGATTGGTGATTCTCCCGAAGGGCGAAGCCGCAAGCGGCGGGGGCGACGCGTTTATCGCCAAGGCCGAATCGCTCTTCGCCAACGCCGCGGCCGGCGTCATGCTCCACGAGGGCATCCGCGCCAACTTCGAGCGCGGCGCGCAGCACCTGGGCAAGACCGCCGGCGTCCAAACGCGCGTCGCGGGTGGCCGGCCCGACGGCGCGGGCGCCGGCGCGAAAGCCATGCTCTTCCAGACGACCGCCGCCAACCTTCTCGCCACGCCCGGGATCGCCGAGGAAGTGTTCGGCCCCGCCACGATCGCCGTCACGGCCGACTCGCGCGAAGAGGTCCTCGCCGCCGCCCGCGCCCTCAAGGGCCACCTTACCGCCACGATTCACGGCACGCCCGAGGACCTGGCCGAGTGGAAGGAGCTCGTCGACGTCCTCCAAACCAAGGTCGGCCGGATCGTCTTCAACGGCTGGCCGACCGGCGTCGAAGTCACCCACGCCATGGTGCACGGCGGCCCCTACCCCGCCACCACCGACTCCCGCGCCACCAGCGTCGGCACCGCCGCCATCTACCGCTGGGCCCGCCCCGTCTGCTTCCAGAACTTCCCGACGGACGCCCTCCCCGCCGAACTCCGCGACGGCAACCCGCTCGGCATCTGGCGGAAGGTCGAGGGGAAGATGACGAAAGATTGACGCCGCGCGCGTCGCCACGCGGTCGCGCGGGCGGAGTACCAACTGGACCATGCGCCTCCTCCCCGTCCTCCTCCTCTGTGCCTCCGTGTCGCCGTGGTGCACGCCTGCCGCCGGCGCCGCGGAAAAACCGAACATCGTCGTCGTCATCACCGACGACCAGGGCTACGGCGATTTCTCCTTCACCGGCAACCCGGTCCTCAAGACGCCGAACGTCGACGCCCTCGCGGCCGCGTCCGCGCGGTTCACCGACTTCAACGTCAGCCCGACCTGCGCCCCCACCCGCGCGGCGCTGATGACCGGCCGCCACGAGTTCAAGTCGGGCGTCACCCACACGATCAACGAGCGCGAGCGCCTGTCGCTCAAGGCCACCACGCTCCCGCAAATCCTCAAGTCCGCCGGCTACACCAACGGCATCTTCGGCAAGTGGCACCTGGGCGACGAGGACGCCTATCAGCCCGACCGCCGCGGGTTCGACGAGGTCTTCGTCCACGGCGCCGGCGGGATCGGCCAATCGTACGCCGGCTCGTGCGGCGACGCCCCCGGCAACACCTACTTCAACCCCGCGATCAAGCACAACGGCATCTTCGTCAAGACCCAGGGTTACTGCACCGACGTGTTCTTCGCGCAGGCGACCAAGTGGATCGAGTCGCGCAAGGGCAAGGGGCCGTTCCTCGCCTGGATCGCGACCAACGCCCCGCACCTGCCGCTCCAGGTCCGGCCCGAGGACGAAGCCCGCTACGCCGGGAAGGTGCCGCCGCAGGTCGCCAAGTTCTTCGGAATGATCGCCAACATCGACGACAACGTCGGCCGGTTGATGGCGAAGCTCAAAGACCTCGACCTCGAGCGCGACACGATCGTCATCTTCATGACCGACAACGGCGGCACGGTCGGGTGCAACCTGTACAACGCGGGGATGCGCGGGCAGAAGGTCACCCCGTGGCAGGGCGGCGTGCGCGTCCCGCTGCTCGTCCGCTGGCCCGGCAAAATCGCCCCGGGCGACCGCCCCCAGCTCGCCGCCCACGTCGACCTGCTCCCGACGCTCGCCGAGATCACCGGCGCGACGATCCCCGACGCCGTGAAGCCGACGCTCGACGGCCGAAGCCTCGTCCCGGTCTTGAACGACGCCAGCGCCCCCTGGGCCGACCGCGCGCTCGTCGCGCACATGGGGCGGTGGCCCCGGGGCAAGGCCGCCGACGCGAAGTACGCCAACTGCTCGATCCGCGACGCGCGGTTCAGCCTCGTCAGCGTCGCGAAGGACGGCGTCAAGGCGTGGCAACTGTTCGACCTCAAGGCCGACCCCGGCCAAAAGACCGACGTCGCCGCCGCCAACCCCGACGTCGTCAAGCGCCTCGAGGCGGCATACGACCAGTGGTGGACCGACGTCACCCCGTCCTTCGAGAACGAATTCGTGATCGGCCCGAAGGTGAACCCGTTCAGGGAGCAGTACGAGAAGCAGTTCGGCAAGTGATACGGTTTGCGATTGATACGCGCGCTCAAGTTCAGGGCCGCTGAAGCGACCCTGCCGTCCGGTCCGCGAGGGTCCACCCGAGGACCGCCCATGACGTCTCGCCCGTCGCCCGTCCTCCTCCTGCTGCTGGTCGCGTTGACGCGCGCGGCGGGCGCGGCGCCGCCGCCCGTCACCCTCGCCGACGTCGACAAGGGGCTGCCCGAGATCACGCCCGACGAGCCAGTCGCCAAAACGTTTTCGGCCGAACAGGCCGCCCGGTACCTCGACCGTGCCGCGCTCAACTGGCAGAAGACCAAGAACTGCGCAACCTGCCACACCAACCTCTACTACCTGGCGGCCCGGCCGGCCTTGGCCAACGTCCTGCCCGATTCCGGCGAGGTCCGCGCCTTCTACGAGGCCTACCCCAAGGTCCGCTGGCAGAAGAGTAAGCCGTCCGAGAACTCGGGCTTCTGGACGATCGTCGTCGGCGCCGGCCTGACCTTCAACGACGCCCAGACCACGCGCACGCTCAGCCCCGTCGCGCGCGACGTGCTCGACCGCATGTGGACCGTCCAGCGGGCCGACGGCGGGTGGAAGTGGCCCGACTGCAACTACGCGCCGATGGAGATCGACGACCACTACGGCGCGACCGTCGCCGCGCTCGCAGTCGGGATCGCGCCCGGCGGGTACGCCCAGACGCCCCAGGCCCGCGCCGGCCTCGACAAGCTCCGCGCCTACTTCAAGGCCAACCCGCCCAAGTCGCTGCACCACCGCGCCATGCTCGCCTGGTGCTCGGTGCGGCTCGACGGGATCGCCACCGACGCCGAGCGGAAGCGCACGCTCGCCGAGTTGCTCGCGCTCCAGCTCGACGACGGCGGGTGGTCGACCGCCGGCTTCCTGACCGACTGGAAGGGCCTGGTCCGCGGCCCGGGCGCGCTGCCGCTCGACACGAAGACGAGTGACGGCTACGGCACCGGCTTCGTCATCGTCGTCGCGCGCGAGCTCGGCGTCCCCGCCGACGACCCGCGCCTCCGCCGCGGCATCGACTGGCTCCTGACCCACCAGCGCGAGGGCGGCAAGTGGTTCACCCGCTCCCCGGTCGTCGAGGCCGGCAACCTCATCTCCAACGTCGGCAGCGCCTACGCCGTCCTCGCCCTCCAGGCCTGCGGCAAGCTTCCCGGCTGGCCGATCGGCGACGCGAAACCCGCAAACCCGTAAAGCACATCGATCATGACGATACCGCAGACGCCCGACCGCCGCCGATTCCTCCGCGCCACCGCCGCCACCCTCCTGGCCGGGTGGGCATCCCCGCTGATGCCACCGTCGCGCGCCGCCGATCCCACGCCCGGCGAGACCGAACACTTCTGGTACCGCCTCGCCCCCGCCGACGGCCCGTACGTCGACTCGCAGCGCGACCACAAGGCCTTCGGCTTCGCCGATGGGAAGATCTACCTCTCCGAGGACAACGCCAAGACCTGGCCCCACAGCGCGCCGTTCCCCGAGGCGCAGAACATCACCTTCAGCGTCATCCTCAAGAACGGCAACGTCCTGTTCGCCACGCGCGAGAAGCTGTTCCTCAGCACCGACAACCTCAAGACGCACCGCCAGGTCATCGTGAAGGGCGCGGGCGGCGCAGACTACCTCCCGCACGCCCCGAAGAACCCCGACCTGCCCGGCTGGTACTTCCACTCGCTCGACGGCGTCCACACCTGGGACGTCGACGGCGTCGAGATGCTCGTCTGGGGCAACTACTGCAACGTCATCGGCGGCCCCGTGCCCGTGAACATCTACTACTCCACCGACGGCGG
>DATHXE010000420.1:0-4278 GCA_035459845.1 Tepidisphaeraceae bacterium
CAGCCGCGCCAGGTGTCGTCCCAAGCTGACCGCCGCCGGGATAGGCCGATCGTTCGCGTCGCCGAACACCCCGCCGAGGAATGGGTCCCACAGGCCATCCTTCGCCCCCGGCGACCGCGCCGCCGCCTCGATCGCCGCCACCACTTCCGCTTCCGCCAGTTCGCCCGACACCACCAGCGCCCGGGTCAACTGCCGCCGCGCCCGCTCGCCCGTCTCCTTCTCCAATCCCGCCCGCGCGGCCCGCGCCACCCCCGCGCCGCGCGCCCGCTGGCGCACCAATGCCGCCGCGACGTCCTCGCGCGCGTCGCCCGATTCGGCCGCCAGCAGCCGCTCGAGGGCCCGCGCCGCGCCAGCCGCCTCGACCCGCCCCAGCGCCCGGATCAACCGCTCCCGCCCGATCGCGCCGCCCGCCCAATCCGGGTCCACCAGCCACGGCAGCAGCGCCCGCACCACGTCCGCCCGCCACGGCTCGTCGTCCCGCGAGCGCCACGGTACCAGGCGCTCGACCGCCGCGTCGCGCAGTTGTCGGTCCGCACCCTCGGCCAGCTTCAGCAGCCGTGGCACCCAATAGTCTTCGCCCCGGTAGAACACGTAGTCCAGCGGCCGATAGACCGTGTCCCCGACCCGCATCTCGCGCGTCGTCGGGTCGGCCAGCAGCGAAAGGATGAACTCGTCGCACCCCGGCCACGGCGGGTCCGCCAATTGTGCGATTGCCAGATATCGCACCGCCGGCTCCGCCTCCCGGTCCGCCGCCCACGTCTTGAGCAAATCGCGCGACCGTGCGACGTCATCGGCATTCGCGGCGACCCCCTGCCGGTACAGCATCGCCAGCACGCCCGCGCGAACGAACGGGTGCGGGCTCAACGACTGCTCCTGAGGATCGGCACGGCCGCCCCCGGGTCGAGCCGGTCGAGCGCGACGAGCGCCGCGTGCGGCCCCGGCCCCTCCTTCGGCTCGGCCGGCGCAGCCCGCGCCGCCGCCACCAAATCCGCACGGAAGTGCCGCGAGTTCATCATCAGGAAATGGTGAACGCGCCGCCGCCACTCGCCCGCGTACTCCGGGTCGGCGGCGAGCCGGTCGTACACCGCCCTCACCTTGTCGTACGTGTCGGCCTCGTCCGGAAAATACCCCGCCACCGCCGGCAGATCTTCCGGCGACGCCAGCGCCGCCGCCAAGAGCCGCCGGCGCACCGCCGCGGACGGCTCCAAGGGCTTCCGCGGCCACCGCGACGTCGACCAGAACTGCAGCAGATCGTCCGCCGGCGCCTGATCCGCCGGCGGCACGTCCTCCGACCGCCACGTCGCCCCCGGGATCCCCTGCGCTCGCCAATCCGGCGGCGGCCCCGGCAGCGCCATCAAACCCGTGACCAGGTCGTGATCCGCAAAGCCCAGCGCCGGCGCGCACAGCGCGACCGCCGCCAGGAACCCGCGAATGAGGACCGTTCGCCCGATCATCGTTGCCCCCCGTTGCGCGCTCCCCTACTTCTTCTTCACCTGCGACAAGTGCAGTTCCTTCGCGTCCGGGTCGAGCTTGTACACGAAGTGCTTCAGGAACGACCCGCCCAGCAGGTCGTCCGCCGCGACCAGCGTCGCCGGGAGCACCGCGCACTCGACGTCCTCGATCAGGAACTGCCCGACCTTGACCGACTTGATCATCATCCGCCGCGCGTCGTACAAGCGCCCGTCCGCCAGCTGCATCCGGATCAGCGGGTCCGCCGGCCCCGGCACCAGCCCGATCTCCTTCGCCGACGCCGCCGTCAGCGCGATCGTGCTCGCCCCGCTGTCCAGGATCATCGACCGCGTCACCTTCCCGTTCAGCGTCACGTCGACGTGCGGCGTGTTCGCCTCGTACTTGACCTGCACGATCGCCGAGTTCACGTCGCCCCGCTGCCGCTTGATCAGCGCGACGTTCTGCGTCAGGTCCGCCGACGGCCCGAGCTTGTTCTTCGGCCTGGCCTTGTCGTTGATCACGACCAGCGCCTTGGTGACCTCGTCGTCCTTCGCCAGCGCCTCGTACGCCTTGGCCGCCGCCTCCATCTTGTCCGACAGCTCGACCAGCGCCGTGATGTACGCCTCGCGCGACGCGTTGAACTTGCCCATCTCCCCCTCGCGCTCTTTCACGAAGTCCTCGCCCTCCTTGATCTTCGACGCCAGCGCGTTCACCTCGGCCACCGCCTTGTTGTGCTGGAACGCGTCGGCGATCCCCTTCGACAGTTTCTCGTTCAGCGCCCGGTATTGATACTCCCACTGCGCGACCGCCGACTTGGCCTGCTTGATCTTCGCCTCGGTCTCGACGCGCTTCTTCGTGTCCGCGTCGAACGCCAGCTTGGCCAGCCGGAACTTCCGCAGGTCCTCCCCCAGCGCCGCGTCGTCCTTCGTCAGCCACAGGGCCGCCTGTTTGACCAATCCCTTGGCGGCCATGACCTCCTCGGGCTTGGCCGGCGCAGCCACTGCCGCACCACCCGCGACCGGCTTGTCCTCCGCCCAGACCGGCGTCGCGCCGAGCACCGCCAACGTCACCACCCACCGGCGCGCGACCGACCCGACCGACGACTTCATCCCAAAGCGGCTCATGACGCCTCCTTCGACCGTGATTGTTTCCGTGCTCGATCCGACCTAAAGCCCGTTCCCCTCGGGCCACGCCGTCCCAATTGCTCGACCAACGCGCGTACGACGACCCAAAGTGTAACTGGCAGACGTTCCCCGGGTCAAAATAAATGCGCGGGTCATCGCGGGGTCGATCCCGCACCCTCGAAAGCCCACGGAACTTGTTCCGTGGGTTCTACAATTTCAGCCCGGTGTCAAACCCTATCGCTGGTACAGCGGGATGTAGTGGTACGGCATCGACAGGATCGTCGTGTACACCGCCGTCGCGTACACCGGGCCCACGCCCTGCCCGTCGAACGGGTCCCAGTACGTCATGTCCCCCTCGCGCTTGAGCTTCGCGCCCGCCTTGTCGACCAGCTGCACCTTCATCTTCTCGTACCACTTCCGCCACGTCTCCCCGCCGATCATGTACATCGCCGGGGCCGCGTAGAAGTTCCCGTACGTGAACCACTCGCCCGTCGGGACGAGGTCCTTGTCCAGCAGGTACTTCGCCCCGGTCGCCACCTCCTTGTCGTCGTACTTCCCGCACACCTGCAGCGAGTAGATCGCCGCCGCCGTCCGGGCGAACCCCGGCGGGTTCCCGCGCGGCTGGTACGTGAACCCGCCGCTCTTGGGCTCGTAGCACAGCTTCACGAACGACACCCCCTTGTCGATCGTCGACTGCGGCACCTCGATCCCCGAGTTCAGCGCCGCCCGGCACGCCACCAGCTGCAGCACCGTCACCGAGATGTCCCCGTCCACGATCGCCGGCCGGTACCGCCAACCGCCCTGGTTGTTCTGGCAGTTCACGATCAGCTTGATCGCCGCCTCCAGCTTCACCTTCAGCTTCGGGTCCCGCGTCTGCCCGTACAACTCGGCCAGCGCGATCGACGCGATGCCGTGGTTGTACATGTTCGACTCGCCCCCGTTCGTGATGTACCCGTCCGACCGGACGCACGACATCAGGTAGTTCATCCCCTTGGTCACCTGCTTGCCGTACTCCCCCTCGCCCGGCAACTGACCGGCCGCCATCATCGCCATCAGCGTGTACCCGGTCATCGCCACCGGGTGCGAGTTGTCCCGCCCCGTCGTCCACGACCCGTTCGGCTGCTGCTTGGCCGCCAGCCACTTCACCGCCCCCTTGATCAGCGCCTCGGTCCGGTCGTCCACGACCACGTCGTCCTTGGCGACCTCCCCCGTCCGCGCCGGCGGCGCAGCCCGAACGACCGGCGCGAGAACCGCGCCCAGGACCAACAGACAGGGAATCAGCGTCGTGTGCTTCATGAGGGTCACGGATGTTATACGAATCCGGGCGCGGCGTGTTGCCCCCGAAACTCTCCCCCGAAGCCCTGTCGGCGTGGTCACTTCGGGAGTTCGAACTGCATTACCGGTCATTCGAGCGCCCCGCTCGCTTTCGAAGGCCGGCGACGAATGCCGCGTGGGCCTTTGACTTGATGCCCTTCTGGAGCGTCGCCAGCACTTTCGCCGGATTGCCCCCAATCAGGGCACGCGAGTCCAGCCAGAGCCCGGGGAACACGACCGACTTAAAGACCCCGCCGGCCCCGGCCGCCAGCGGAACGAACGCGCCGTCCCGCAACGCGAAATAATCGATCGCCCGGTCGGCCGTCCGCCAGACGACGTACTCCCGCACCCCGTGCCGCCGGTACACGTTGAGCTTGGCGTGCAGGTCGTA